>JBQCIS010000187.1:0-13011 GCA_051953515.1 Mucilaginibacter sp. | reverse complement strand
GGCCGAAACCCTTCAACTGGTCGGTAAGCGAACAATATTTCGGATCGGCAAAGCGCTGGGCCTCATATTCGGCCAGGTTTGTGTAGGCATAAATACGGCTGGCTACCGGCGGGCTGAAAACATCGTAAATAATCACCTTGGTCAACACCTCTTCATTGGCATGCAGCACATTTGTTTCATTTATCACCGGCTTTTTATGCCCGCATGAAGTAAGCATAGATGCGGCAAACAGCATCAGCAACGCGCCGTAAAAAATTCTCATAACAATATGGTTAAATAATAGTTTAAAACTGGTTTCGTAAAGCTACAGCCTGCCCGATGGCCCCAATAGCAATATTGATAACTTTAATACAAAAAATGTTAACTCAATTAGCACAAAAATTTATCCCAACGTATAACTTTTACGGTATTGTTTAGGGCTGATACTCCTTTTCTCTTTAAATATTTTATTAAAATACGATAAGTTATTAAAACCACATTGGTAAGCAATTTCGGAGATTGTACAGGTTGAATTAATGAGCATTTTGGTAGCATGTGCTATCCTTACTTCGTTCAGGACATTTACAAAGGTCATGCCTGTCCATTTTTTAATAGTACGCGCAAATGACGATTCCGACATGCCAAAAATCTTTGCAATATCCTTTAGTGATATATCGCGGTAATAATTATTGTTCAGGTAGCTGAATATCCTTTCTATCTTTTCGCTCTGGCTACCGCCATCATCACAGAGGTAACCAGGATCAGACATCATGATATTGTTTTTGGAGATAGAAAGGTCATAAAGCAGCGAGAACAACTCCATTGCCGATTCAAAACCGCTGTAGCGGCTCAGATTGATAATACGGTCTGCCAGCCGGCACGCCGTTTCGCGCGAGAATAAAATGCCCCGCTGCGAGTTTTCGAACATATTTTTAATGTGCACCAACTGATTCCTGTACAGAAACTTTTTATCAAAAAGATCTTTATGAAATTGAATAACTACTTCGCGTATATTCTGGTTAGGGCACTTATCCGTTTGCCATGCGTGGTATAAATTAGGCCCGATAAGCACCAGTTCCATATCCTCAACCATTCCCTCATGATTCCCGACGATGCGTTTGGCCCCACCGCCGTTAAAAATAAAATTCAACTCAAAATTGCTATGGAAATGCGGGGGCACATCCAGGCTGTTTTTTGACCTTGGGAATATGGCAAAACAATCATTTTCAGTTAAAGTGCTTACTTCCTTAATAATATCCTGATTCATGTGCATATAATATGGCATCTAATATTTAGCGGCAGGCTTACTGCCTGCAGGGATTGGCTTTATGTCCCATGAATAATGATTCTGTCGAGGGATAAAATTAGATGCATGCAAAGCCTCGGAATAGCAAAATTGTTGTTTTCATCTATAAAAAATGTTAACAATAAACACTGTTTCAGAAATTAATCTGAAATTGCATAAAACACCAATTTTTACTACTTAAAGCGGGCTTTTTAACAAATTACTCAAAAGGAAAAGCACAGTAATGTGCTCGTTTATGAGTGAAATGATTAAAGGAAATGTTTAAATAGTATTATGTTTCTGACTGCTGCCTGAGTAGATTTGATAGTAAGCCAATAATCCGCCATTCTGTATACGTGCGGATAGTTATACCCTTTATTAAAATTAAGTAACCTCGTATTTGTGACTATTGAGTAATACCCCAATATTTATGAAAAATAATTACTGTTTTAAAGTTCTGCTGCTGGGATTTTCGGCGCTGGCCTGCCTTCCATCGTGCAAGAAGAAAAAGACGCTTTTTGAGCAGATATCTTCATCCCATTCGGGTATCCATTTCAATAACCTCATCACCGAAAACGACTCGATCAATCCGCTTAATGTGGTAAACGTTTATAACGGGGGCGGCGTAGGAATAGGCGACTTTAACGGTGATGGATTGCAGGATATTTATTTCACCGGCAATATGGTCTCCAATAAGCTTTATCTCAACCAGGGTAACTTTAAGTTTAAAGATATTACCGAGGAAGCCGGTGTTGGGGGCATGGGCCGCTGGGGGCGTGGCGTAGCCGTGGTAGATATTAATAATGACGGCCTGCCTGATATATATGTTTGCAATACTATATATGCAGACTCTAACCGCCGTACCAACTTGCTTTATGTAAACCAGGGTGCAGACAAAAACGGGATACCTCATTTTAAGGAGATGGCAAAGGCGTATGGATTGAATATCAACGTACAATCAACAATGGCCACTTTTTTTGACTATGATAACGATGGTGTGCTGGATATGTACCTCACGGTGAATGAAGCCAGCTCTAACGACAACCCCAACAAGTACGACCGCAATGTAACCAACGGGTTGCACCATAAAAGCATGGGCCGCTTGTTTAAGGGCGTTTGGGATGCGGCTTTAAAGCACGTGGTTTTTCATGACGTTTCCACACAGGCGGGCATTACGCTTGAAGGCTACGGCCACGCGGCGACAGTAGCGGATATTAACCAGGATGGCTGGAAAGATATTTATGTTTCGGATGATTTCCTATCGTCAGACATATTATGGATCAACAATCATAATGGTACTTTCCGCGATCATTCTAAAGAATATTTCAAGCATACGTCGCTTAACTCCATGGGGCAGGATATCATCGACATTAATAACGACGGATTAGAAGACGTATGCGCACTTGATATGAACCCGGAAGATAATTACCGAAAAAAAATGATGCTGAATGCCAACAGTTATCAGGGCATCGAGAATCTTGATTTTTATGGGTACCAGTACCAATACGTACGCAACACCCTGCAACTGAACCAGGGGCCGCGTGTATCAGACGGCGGGCAGGTTGGCAGTCCTGCATTCAGCGAGATCGGTTTTTTGGCGGGTGTTGCACAGACGGACTGGAGCTGGTCGGCGTTGATCACTGATTTTGATAATGACGGATACCGCGACATGATCGTTACTAACGGTTTCCCCAAGGATGTTACCGATCATGATTTTATTAATTATCGCAAAAACGCCTATGCCACTACACCAAAAATGGATATTATTAAACAGATACCCTCTGTTAAGCTCCATAATTATGGCTTTAAAAACAACGGTGACCTTACCTTCAGGGATGTTTCAAACGACTGGGGGTTACAGCGCCCTACCTTCTCAAATGGCGCTGCCTACGCCGACCTGAACAATGACGGAACAATGGATGTGGTGATCAATAACATCGACGATGAACCGCTCATCTATAAAAACACAGCCCGTGAGCACGATACCTTGAACACGCATTATCTGCAAATAAAATTTAAAGGCGATAGTCACAATATTAATGGATTAGGCACATGGGCCGATATTTACTACGACCATGGTAAGCATCAAACCATTGAGAACAATCCGTACAGGGGCTATCTCTCAACCTACCAAAACATTGCACATTTTGGTTTGGGCAAGGTCTCTGTGGTGGATTCGATTGTTATCCGCTGGTATAATCTTAAAAAACAGGTATTACAGCATGTAAAAACCAACCAGGTACTTACTGTAAACATTGCTAATGCAAAAACAACATATACATGGACCATACCGGCAAAAGATACGCAGGCAATATTTACTGATGTAACGGCTGACAAAAAAATTAAATACCAGCATTACGAACAGGATTTCGTTGACTTTAACATCCAGAAACTCATTCCGCATAAACTTTCGCAATATACGCCGGCCCTTGCCGCAGGTGATATTAATGGCGACGGGCTCGACGATTTTGTGGTTGGCGGCACTTATTTTTCGCCGGCGCAGGCATTCATTCAGCAAAAGGACGGCACTTTTATACAACAGCCGCTTTTCCCTAAAACCTATTACTATGGCAACACAAAGGACGAAGGCATGCTGCTTTTTGATGCCAATGGAGATGGCAAACTTGATTTGTACGTAACCAGCGGTGGCTATGCCAATGCACCCGGCGACGCCGCTTACCAGGACAGACTTTTTATAAACGATGGTAAGGGTAATTTTACTTTAGCACCGGCAGACGCCCTGCCTATTAACCACTCCAGCAAACTTTGCGTTAGGGCGTTTGACTACAACAGGGATGGCAAACCCGATCTGTTTGTTTCGGGCAGAGTTGAGCCCTGGAGTTATCCGAAACCGGTATCGAGCATGATACTGCGTAACGACAGTGAGAATGGACATATAAAATTTACCGATGTAACTGCCGAAATAGCGCCTGATTTGAAAAATATAGGATTGGTATGTGATGCGATATTTACCGATTATAATAATGACGGATGGCCCGACCTCATATTGGCCGGCGAATGGATGCCGGTAACCTTCCTGAAAAATGAACACGGCAGGTTTAAAAACGTTACTGGCAGTACCGGCATAGCCGGCAAGCCAGGTTGGTGGAACAGCATTGCAGCGGGCGATTTCAGGCATACCGGCCGGATGGATTTTATTGTTGGGAATGTGGGCCTTAATACCTTCTTCAAAGCCACAGAGCAATATCCGGTTTATATTACTGCCAATGATTTTGAAAAAAATGGCAGTTATGCGGCTATACCCTCGCTTTACCTGCCCGATATTAACGGCGAGAAAAAGGAATTTCCGGCAGACGGTCGCGAGGATATGTTTAAACAGCTGATCAGCGAGCGCAAAAAGTTTACCGATTACAAATCTTACGCCGAAGCCACTTTGCAGGATGTATTAACGCCTGAACAGATGAAGCACGCATTACGGTTAAAAGTTAACACCTCTGAATCATGCTACCTGCGTAACGATGGCAATGGCAAATTCACCATGATACCGTTACCAATGCTGGCGCAGGTTTCGGCGCTGAATGGCATGGTGGTGGATGATTTTGACGGCGATGGCAACCTGGATGTGCTCATTAACGGGAATGATTATGGCAACGAATTGCCAACCGGTCGCTATGATGCCCTGAACGGCCTATTGCTTAAAGGCGACGGCAAAGGCAACTTTACGCCACTAAGCATTATGCAAAGTGGTATTTATATTCCCGGCGACGGCAAGGCTTTGGTAAAGCTGAGAGGCGCTAAAGGCAACTATATGGTAGCCGCCAGTCAAAACCGCGGCCCGATAAAACTATTCGAGCTGGCGCATAGTGTAAAAAACATCCCGCTGCAAACGGATGACCAATGGGCAATGATTACCTACAAAAATGGCACAAAACAGAAACGTGAATTCTATTACGGCTCATCATTTCTATCGCAATCGGGCAGATTTTTAACGGTGAATAATGATGTAGCCGCTATACAGATTACAAATAACAAGGGCACAACAAGGCAATTATCCTTTTAAATCAACCATCTCCGAAATATGAGAAAGATCGCTATAACTTTTTTGATCGCTGCTTCATCCACCCTGCTGGTGCGTTGCAAAAGCGATACAGGCAAAGAGGCGTTTTATATCAATGATAATTTTATGGGCATCAGGCAGGGCAAGACTGTAAAATTTTATAAAACTGAGGATCAAAAGCATTGGTCGTATGGCCCCGGAAAAGACTTTAACAGTCCTGATCACGTAGATAATGTATTTTACTTTGTTGGCAGTTATATTGGTGTTAGACAAGGTAAAACCATTAAATTTTACCAGACCAGCAAGCAGGGCGGATGGAACTATAGTGCAGGAAAAGACTTCAACAGCCCCGACCGCCTGGATGGCGTACTAAAATTTGGCGATAATGCTATAGGTGTATGGCAGAACAACCTCATCAAATTCTTCCAGACAAACCGCTATGGTACCTGGAGCCATATTGCCGGCGACGACTTCACCAATTCTACTAAATTTGATGAGGCTTTTTATGTAAGCGGCGGCTATATCGGCATCCGTAATGGTAAAACCATCAAATTCTTCGTATTGAATACCGATGGCAAATGGCATTATGATCCAAGCCTTGATTTCCGGAGCAATAAGAATATCGACGACGCCTTCTACCTTGGCACCGGTTCAATGGGTATTTTAAACGGACATACTATTGACTTTTTCGCGCTCAATGCACAAAGAAAATGGGAAGCTGTACCAGATACCGAGTTCAGGTTTTAGCAGGGTGATCTATAGATTGCCATAGCACAGCAACACATACTATGTTAGTCAATAATACCGTGTGCAGTTCATCCGTTCTAATTGCATACATGCCACATGCCGTTAGAAGGTTCCCTCCTATTTCCAGCCTTATAGAAACTTTCTTTTTTAAAATTTTGTAAAAATTCATGCGGCAACGGCCTTTGCGCTCACCCTTCGAGTACCTACTCATGATATATTTTCTAATAAAGCGGGCAAAGGCCTGCTGGAAAACCGCGCCAGGTGTTTTGCATGCGGGCTGAAGGCTTTTTCCGGCTTGATTTATTCGCCAGCGTTTATTTTTGAATAGTGTTCATGAGATCGCTGCGCTTAGTATTTGCAACTTTTTTATCAAGAAAAACGACAAAGCCCTCTTGAGCACCTAAAAAATAAACAACGTGCGAAAAACGTAGTAGCTTCAGTAGCATTGAGCGATTCAACAAAAAATGCCGCCCTTTTGAGGCGGCATCTTTGAGCAAACAATTAACTATTAATACCCCGGGTTTTGAGTTAAGTTTGGATTAAGACCTCTTTCTGTTTGCGGGATGGGACAGATGTCTTTCCCTGCAGGCAAAGAGGTAAAATAAACGCCGTGCAGTTTACCATCAGCAGTTGGCCCGTATGGATATGGCTCTGGCAGCAACGAACTATCAGTATTGTAGTTATTGTGAACAAACTCTGCGTCATACGGCTGCCCGGTAGCAGGGTCTTTACCGGCCCTTCTTAAGTTATAAAACAGCGAGTATTCGGCAGTTAGTTCATGCCTGTATTCGCTTAGCACCATTTGCATCGGGTCTGTTATCGGCTTTGCAGGCTTGCCGTCATAAGTAAGGCCGTCCTGCATCACAGCCGGTGCTTTACCCGGGCCGCCCCATGCCCTGTCCCTTACTGCTTTTATGTCGGCCATAGCGGCGGCGGTATTGCCGGTACGTATTTCGCACTCTGCCCTGCTAAGCAATATCTCGGCATAGCGCAGCAGTACCTGATTTTGCGAACCAAAGATGGCCGACGTACCGTTAGCGCCGGTAAGCGTAGGATCCCGCCATTTCTTGGCACAGTAGTAGCCTGAACGCGCAAGGTCATCGCCATACCATGGCTGACGCAACGCTCCGCAGGTATTGATAATTTTTCCGTCATCACCCTCGTATGAAGGGTATTGGTCGCTGGCATTGGCCTTTACACCATTAGCAAAGCCTGCCTTTACCACGGCATATCCTTTTATACCGCCCCATTTGGCTATAATACCTGGGCTTACAATACTGTCGCCGGGACCAATGATGGTACCCGCCCTGCGCAAGTCGCCTGCCTGATATGAGTACCACAGGCCCGGATTGGCATAATCATAACCGAAGCCGCTGATCTCCCATGGCCAGCTAAAGTCATCTATCCAGGCAATCTCACCGCCATTTTGCCAGCCACCGTCCCAGCTTTGAGATTCGCCCTGTGGCAGATCAAATTGTATCTCGAACAACGATTCATCACTGTTCTGGTGATCAAACTCGTTAACGTCTATCCAATTTGGTAATAAATGGTAGTTATTGGTTATTTCGGGATTATTAAATGCAGCCAGCGCTGCAGTATAGTTACCCAGCCACATTTGTGCGGCACCTTCGTAACCATAGGCAGCACCTTTAGTAGCGCGACCTAATTCGCTTGCAGGCAAAGTGGTTTTTGATTCGAGCAGGGTTTCAGCCTGTTTCATATCGGCCACTACCTGTTGAAAAACCTGATCTTGCGTACTGCGTGGGGTTAAGCCTGTGCCACCCGGTTTCAGTTCCAGCGGAACACCGCCAAATGTACCTGCCAGGTAGTAATATGACATACCACGAAGGAAATACGCCTCGCCGGTAAGTCTGTCACCCAATTCGGGAGTAACCACGCCGTTGGCTTTAGCGGTAGCGATAATACTGAACGCACTGTTTGCACGCGCAATGGCAATGTAAGCATTTCTCCAAAATACATCAAGCGCGGCAAATGTGGGAGTGATAGAATAAGAATTCCAGGCCACGTCGGCACCGTAATTGTACCAGTCGTGCGAAAGGAAGTTAGCATAATACCATATCGATTTTTTCAGCAGATCGCTGTTTTGGTAGGCATCATAGATACCGTTAACCAGCGCCACAACATCCTGTGATTTTTGAAATGTACCATTCTCCGTTGATTGCGCAGTATCCGTTTGGGTAAGAAAACCCTTTTTACAGGCAAACGGCATTAACATAGATACTGTTAAAGCTATGAGTGTAATGGTTCGTTTATTAATTTTCATGTCTTTAATTTTTACGGTTCTTAAAAAGTTACGTTCAAACCCACAGTGTAAAACCTCGATGACGGATAAGTACCATTGTCAATGCCATTTTGCGTAGCGTATCCGCCCTGAGTACCAATTTCAGGGTCTAATCCCTTGTAACTTGTAACAGTGAATAAATTTTGCGATGAAACATACACTCTGACTTTGGATAAAGAAAGCTTTCTTATAAAGTCGTTGGAGAATGTGTAGCCGATGTTCACCGTTTTCAACTTGAGGAAACTACCGTTTTGTATCCAGGCGCTTGATGGTACCGAATTGCCGTAGGAGTTATCATTGTAATAGATACGCGGATACAAGTTGGAAGGATTGGATGGCGTCCAGGCGTTGGCATAATACTGCTGGCTGATGTTTTCAATACCTACGAAACCCCGGTTCTGGAATGTTTCAAGGTTACTTTCTTCATAGTTCAGTATCTTGTTGCCATAGGTACCATAGAAGTACAGGGTAATATCCCAGTTTTTGTAGGCCCCATCAAGGTTAAGGCCTCCAAAGAATTTAGGCTGTGGGCTGCCCAGGCTGGTTTCATCGCTGGCAGTAACCACTCCATCGCCATTCAAATCGGCAAATAAACGGTCGCCGGGGCCGGTTGCAGCCATATAGTAATATTGGTAAACCCCGTTCGATTTGTTTTTAGCGTTGGCATTTAAAGCGTCTATCTGCGCTTGCGATTGTATAATACCAGCGAATTTATAACCATAAAACTCGCCAACACCCTGGCCTATATTTGTAACACTATATATCCCCCATCCCTGGCCATTTAAATTTACAGCGCCGGCAGGACTGTTTTGAGGGTTGGTATAAGTTGTAGCGCCAGAATTTAAGGAGGTCAGGGTATTTCTTATGGCAGATACACTTAATCCTACACCATATTTAAAATCGCCGATATGATGATTGTAATTAACCGCAAATTCCCATCCTTTATTAGTCATGCTGCCCACATTCTGTGGTTCGGTAGTATAACCTGTTTGCGGAGGTACGGCCACATTAAGCAAAAAGTCTTTCGATTTTCTATTGAACCAGTCTACTGTTAAGGTCAGATCGCCATGCAAAAATGCCATATCGGTACCGATGTCTGTTTCATAATCAGTTTCCCATTTCAGGTTTGGATTTGGTGGCTGGGTCGCTACGATACCACCCTGGTAGGTTCCGGCGGTCGATCCTGATTTACCAAAAGGATAGCCACCATTGCCAGAGTTAGTAGCAGGAAGCCCTGAGGAGTAAAGCGCATCGTAAGCGAAAGGAGTTACAGGGCCCTGGTTACCTAATTCGCCATAGCTGCCACGGAAATTCAGATCAGTCAGCCAATCTACATTTTTCAGGAAATCTTCCTGTTTAGCTTTCCATTTTACAGCGCCTGAAGGAAAAACACCATACTGGTGACCAGGGGCAAATTTGGAAGAACCGTCACGCCGTATGGTACCGGTTATATAATATTTGCCCGCATAATTATAATTCAACCTGGCAAACTGCGATGCCAGTGCTTGTATTTGCTGTGCCGAGCTACCCAGTTGCAGGTTGGTAACCTGTGATATATCACGAATTACACCATTTGGCGGAACGCCGCTACCGCTAAACTGGTTATAGGTAACCTTCTGTTCAGAAACACCAGCCACGAAATTGATAGTATGTTTACCAAATGTCCTGTCGTAAGCAATGGTGTTTTCCCAAAGCCAGTCGAAAGAATTATTGGTGCTCTGTGAATACAATGCGTTTTGCGTAGCGCCGGCCTGTGAGCCATACTGATTAACCAAACGGTCATCTTCAGGTGAAAAATATGAACCATTGTAATTGGTAACCGTTGCACCGGCATTGGTTTTAATACGCAAGCCAGGCAACAGCGTAGCTTCCAATGAACTGTTAGCTATAAAGAATTGGCTGATATTGGAATATCTGTTCGATTCTATTGAATAAACCGGATTACTGTATTTAGCTACATAAGTATAAATGGGATTAAAAAAGCCATAGTTGCTGCCATCCTGTATCTGGCTTGTGGTTTTGTTACCACCGTCAAGTGTTGGCGGCAATTGCGCCAGTTGCCCCAGCGAACCTGTACCAAACGGATTATTGGCATCCTGGTAAGTGTATTTAACGTTGGTGGATGACTTTAACCAATGTGTAGGCTGATAGTCAGCATTACTGTTCAAAGTGAGCCTTTTAAAATATGAGCCTAATACAATACCCTTCTGATCATAATAACCCACAGAAGTACCTGATTGTACTTTTTCATTACCACCCCTGATACCAAGTGTATAGCTTTGAGTTAACCCCTCGCGATAAATAGCATTCTGCCAATCTGCTTCGGTTAATGATGAAGGGTTATTCCATTGCGGCAAAACGGTAAATGACTTGGCAGGATCATTAGCCGCCTGCGCATCGGCCAGGGTTGCAAACTGATCTGCATTCAGTACTTTATATTCTTTTGGCTTGCTTTGGAAAGCATTATAAGCATCCAAAGTAACCTGGGTACCATCCTTACGCCCTCTTTTTGTGGTAATGATGACAACGCCATTTGCTGCGCGAATACCATAAATAGCTGTTGCAGAAGCATCTTTCAAAACGTCAATGGTCGCAATGTCATTTGGATTAATGTTATTAATGCCGCCGGTTTCCAATGGGTAACCGTCAACCACATATAGCGGCGCGCTGCCGTTAGGCGCCAAACTACCGGTACCCCGGATCAACACCGTAACATTGCCGCCTGGTGAGGCATCGTTATTGGTAACCTGTACACCGGCAACCCTGCCCTGTAAAGACTGGTCGATTGTAGTAACGGGAACTTTAGCTATGGTAGCCGCGTTGATGGAGCCAACAGCGCCGGTAACATCCGCACGTTTTGCGGTACCATAACCGATTGATACCACATTAACTTCAACCAAAGTTTTGGCATCAGGCGATAGTTTAATGTTGATTGCCTTGTCGGCGCCAACCGTTATTTCCTGTGGCAGATAGCCGATATAGTTAAACTGCAGTACAGCGCCGGGTGAGGCTTGTATCCTATAATTACCGTTAACATCGGTAACGGTGCCCTGCGATGTGCCTTTGATCCGTACAGATACACCGGCTAAGGTTGTGCCATCCTGCGATGAGGTAACACGACCGCTTACGGCTACCGTTTGAGCAAATGCATTTACGCTTATAACTAATAAGATAGCCAGAATGGCGCCCCTTAGTTTATTTAATTTGACAGACAGTACATCTTTCATCATAATTGATTATTTTGAATAATAGTAATTGGTGGTTGTTTTTAGATTAATGCTTGAGATTGTGCCGACCCTTGATATACGCTCCGTTAAAGTCAGTTAAGTGATCGGTTAAGCATTTGTTTATAATAGTATTGTTTTCTTCATACGTATTATTTTAAGTTTAATATTTGGCATAAATAGTTTTGCAATTGGTCTCGGCAAACCGTATTATAATTTTGCGGTTTACTTTATCCTCATTAATAAAGCGGCTTGTAAATAATCATCAGATCAGGCCCGTGGCATATTTGCCAATAAGGATATATCAAAAGTAGATGCCCAGCCATTCGGTAATTAGAAGGAATGTTAAAATATATGCAATAAATGTTAACCCTTAAATATGGCCTTTTTGAGCGTTTTTAAGCCATTTTTATCATTACACCTTACGTTTGCTAACTTGGGTCAGCCTCACATGCCCTCTCCCCGTAATTGTGTAATGCAATTTACAAGCGCGCGATAGTTATGATAGGTAGCTTTCCATATCTGTCCTTTCAATGCAGTTTGGTGCGAGGGCGAATTATCAATCCCTTCGTCGTACCAATCGCCATGGTCATGATCAATCAGATAAGTGCGGGTGTAGTCCCATAATTTCCTGAACTTATTAAAATAATTCATTTTATCATTAGGGTAAAGCCTGCTCATAAGCAATAGCGTATTCATCCCCTCGGCTTGCGCCCACCAGTTTTTTGTGTTCAGAGTGATGGTGATCTTGCTGTCACCCTTAAAATAATAGCCTTCGTCAAAAAAGCCGCCTTTGTTATTATCCCATCCGTTGCGTAAGGCATGATCTACCAATCGTTTACCCACCTCAAGGGTGCGGCTTTCGTCGCGGATGCCAAGCGCGCGTGATGCCTCAAGCATCAAATAAGCAGTTTCAACATCATGCCCGAACGATACATGATCCAGGTATCGGTGCTTCAGAATAACTGCATGGCTTGAATCCCTGAATGAAACCGGCGTCCAATCGGGCTTAAAGAATAAAGTCAGATTACCCTGGGGGGTTACAATTTTATCACGAATCAATACCAGCATTTCGCTGAGCCTTTCTTTTACAAGCGGGTCTTTCCATACGCCATATAGTTCAGTAAAGGCCTCCAGCAAATGAATAGAACTGTTCTGATCCTTATAGCCTACATCAGAGGTGGATGGTATATCCGCCGTTCTTTTAACCAGTGAGCCATCACGGTGCAGATGCTGAAAATATCCTTTATTTACCGCATCATGACTATGCTGCTCCAGCCAGTAAAAGGTACGTTTAGCAAGGTTAAGGGCTGCCGTATCTCCGGTAGCATGGTAATAGGCCGATAGCGCATATATCGCAAAAGCGTTGCCGTAGGCATCTTTATCGGCGCCAAAAGGCTGAGGCTTGTGGTTGCCCTGCTGATCAACAAGGGTAAAGAAGCCTCCGTATTTGGAG
>JBQCIS010000186.1:0-3197 GCA_051953515.1 Mucilaginibacter sp. | reverse complement strand
CGTCCATGTACAATTTACTACCGTCAAAGCACATGCCCCAGCCTTCAACACCTATGTTGTTGGGGAAGGTATTGAGCAGTTTAAAAGTATTCTTATCATATATATAACCGATCTTCGATTTCCAGGTAAGCTGGATGATCTTATCGCCCACAATAGAAATACCTTCGCCAAATATGCTTGGGTCAACCATTACTTTTTGCAGCACTTTACCTGTATTAAGGTCAACCTTGCGCAGGCTGGATTGCCCGTCGGCAGGATCACCGTTTGTTGGTTTTGCATAGCCTCCGCCGCTCTCATACAAATATCCGTCCTGGTAAACCAAGCCTTCTGTATAGCAACTGGTATCATGCGGAAATACTTTTACTACTTTGTAGGTCAGTTCCTCAGGTGCTTTAGCTGCCAGCAATACAATATTGGTAGATACTTCCTGTGCTTGTCCGTCGGAATATACTTTGGCAGTGATGAGTTTATTGCCCAACCGCATCGTATCAGTTTTTATGGTAAGGGCTGATGAATCCTTGCGGGAAGTAACCCGGGCCGAATCGAGCAGGTAAACAACCGAATCAACCTTAGCCCCTGATAAGTTAAGACTTACCTTTACGTTATCGCCTGATTTGTAAGACGTGCCAGCTTCGGGAGATATAGTGATACTGGCAGGTGCAGTATTGCGGTGACAGCCAAAGTAGCCCAATGCAAGTACCGCGGCTGCCGCTGTAAACAGCTTTATTCTTGTATTCATGATTCAATTTAAGTGTAAGGCCAAAACGCATCTTCTATGTGCTTTATTTTATAGTTCGCGTTTTTATCGAACAATATGGCAATAATATCGAAGCGTACTTCGCCTTCGTGGTTCATCAGGTAAATGTATTCATCGGCAGCCTCAACCAGCAGGCGTTGTTTGCGAGCATCCACAAAATCCTCCGGTTCGCCAAAGCCATTGCCGGTGCGGGCTTTTACCTCGGCAAATATAATAACCTTGTCTTTATAAGCTATCAGATCAACCTCGGCCTTGCCGTGCGTCCAATTCTCGTCCAGTATTTCATAACCGGCATTTTCCAGTAAAGTTTTGGCAAGTTGCTCGCCTTTACGGCCAAGTTCCAGGTGTTGGGCCATTATTTAATGATTACGGAGCCTAAATAGTCGGATATATGCTTTTCAACCTTCTTCATGTGCATGTATTGGTTAAGCAGTATTTCCTGGTCGGTCTCGCTTTCTGCGCTTTGCAGTTCTGTACGCAGCTTATCCAATATTCTTCCAACCTTTTGCTTTTTCAGGTGAAAAATAGCCCCTAAGATGGTCGCTTTCATATTGGCCTGTTCATCTGATACCATTATCTTATGCATCTCGTACCAATTCTCGCTCAGTGTGTACTTAGTAGCAATAAGGTTAACAGCGAGGTCGACAATTTCCTTTTCCGGGTAATGGATAAAAAACTGCTCATCTGGCAAAACACCGTTCTCCACTTCCTGCCGGTATATCTCTACAAAACGTTTAGCCGCAGGGTAATCAAACTCCACATCGCTTAATTCAGCTATGATAAAAGGCCCGATATAGGTATTGGCGATGCCGTCCCAATCGATCATGCGGTTACCGTACAGCAGCAATAACCGGATGATTTCTTTTTCCTGGATGGAGTCATCTTTGGGTTTTGCTTCCGCAATTTCCTGAGCATAAAATTCATCGGGCGGCGGCAGTTCCTCGGGCTGATATCTTTGCGTTTGCTGCTGTTGCTGCTGCGATTCTTTTTTGGCCTTCGCCATCCGCATCTTGTTCAACTCGGATATCAGCGCACGCTCGTCAATCTTCAACTGGTCGCTGCATTCCTTGATAAATACTGATGCTTTAATGGAATCCGGTATTTTGGCGATGCTCTCTACGATCTCGCGAATAACTTCCGCCCTTTTTATCGGGTCGGTGCCCGCGTCTTTGAGCAGGATATCGGTCTTATAAAGGATGAAATCTTTACGGGTATCGGCGATATATTTTTTAAAGGCTGCGGTGCCAACACTGCGCACATAGCTGTCGGGGTCGTGTCCGTCAGGAAAAAGCACCACCTTTACGTTCAGCCCCTCTTCCAATATCATATCCAAACCACGCAGCGAGGCTTTTATACCGGCAGCGTCGCCGTCATACAGGATGGTAATGTTTTTAGTAAGCCGACCGATCAGCCTGATCTGCTCCACCGTAAGCGAAGTACCGGATGAAGCCACCACGTTCTCTATCCCGGCCTGGTGAACGGAGATCACATCGGCATAACCTTCTACCAGGTAGCAATTATCTTCATCGCGGATGGCTTTCTTGGCGAAAAACAGCCCGTAAAGTACATTAGACTTATGGTAGATCTCCGACTCAGGCGAGTTGACGTATTTAGGTGTACTCTTGTCACTTTTCAGCGTACGGCCACCAAAGGCAATCACCCTGCCGGTAAAGCTATGTATCGGGAACATTACCCTGCCTCGCCAGCGATCATATAGCGAACCGTTATCGCGTTTAATGGAAAGCCCGGTTTCTACCAAATATTGCTCCGTATACCCGTCTTTTATCGCCTGTCCGCTAAATGCTTCCCATTGGTCGGGCGAGTAACCCAGCTCGAATTTTTTTATGGTATCGTTATTAAAACCACGTTCCTGAAAGTAGCTGAGACCTATGTTATGACCCTCCTCGGTTTCCAGCAAGGTATCGTGGAAAAATTTGGCGGCGTATCCGGTAACAATCATCAGGCTTTCGCGATGATTTTCGGCTTCTTTGTTTTCGGAGGTATCGACAGTTTCTTCAACTTCGATGCCGTATTTTTTGGCAAGCCATTTCAGTGCTTCCGGGTAAGTGAACTTCTCCAGTTCCATCAAAAAGGTGACAGCAGAGCCGCCTTTGCCTGATGAAAAATCCTTAAAAATACCCTTCGCCGGTGAGACCGTGAACGATGGCGTACGCTCGTTGGCAAACGGCGAAAGGCCTACATAGTTGGCGCCGCGTTTTTTTAACTGCACAAATTCCCCTATCACTTCCACAATATCTGTGGCTTCCATAATACGGTCGATAGTGGGTTTCGTTATCATTGCGGGGTTACAAATGTAGGGCAAAAAGCCCTTTGTATCTAACAAACGTCAAGATACAATTTTATTTGATTGACCGCGAGGCTTTAAAAATGTTATGGCTATCCCGGCAAGTACAATGGCGCTGCCGATGATCTCGTTCAG
>JBQCIS010000185.1:0-5264 GCA_051953515.1 Mucilaginibacter sp. | reverse complement strand
AAAATGATTAAAATTGGGCGCATAATCAATAAAATACAAATAACGCAATTTTTGAGGATTTAATATGATTGTCGACTTACGTAGCGATACCGTTACCAAACCTACAGCCGGAATGCTGGAAGCTATGATGAATGCCAGCGTTGGCGATGATGTTTTTGGCGAAGATGAAACCGTAAACAGGCTGGAAGCAAAGGCCGCGGCCATGTTTGGCATGGAAGACGGTATATTTTGCCCGTCGGGCACCATGACCAACCAGATCGCCATTAAATGCTTTACGCAACCATTGGATGAGCTGATTGCCGACCAAACCGCACATATCTACCGTTACGAGGGTGGGGGAATTGCTTTTAATTCAGGTGTCTCCACCCGTTTACTGAATGGTTATCGCGGTATTCTCACCGCCGAAATGATAGCGCCCGAGATAAATGCCGAAAATGTGCATTATCCCCATACCAGTCTTGTGGCGCTGGAAAATACGGTTAATAAAGGTGGTGGAAGCTGCTATACATTGGAGCAGATAAAGCCAATTGCCGAACTATGCAGGCAACGCGCATTAAAATTACATCTCGATGGAGCGCGTATATTTAACGCGTTGGCACATACCGGCGATAAAGCGGTTGATTATGGTAAATATTTCGATGGCATTTCCGTTTGCTTATCAAAAGGATTGGGCGCGCCGGTAGGTTCAGTACTTCTGGCCGATAAACAGACCATAAAATATGCACGCCGTGTGCGGAAGGTGTTTGGCGGCGGTATGCGGCAGGCGGGCTTTCTGGCAGCGGCAGGTATTTATGCACTCGACCATCATGTAGACAGGCTGAAGGTCGATCATCAGCATGCGCAAATATTGGCTAAAGCTTTAGGCACATGTGCCTGGGTAAGCAATGTACTCCCCGTTGAAACCAATCTTGTTTTGTTTGATACTATTGAACCAGCAGCTATTATAAGCGCAAAATTAGGCGAAAAGGGCATTAAGGCTTTGCCAACGGATAGTCACCGTATTCGTTTTGTGCTGCATCTGGATGTGCATCCGGAACAGGTGGAGTATGCGGTGGGAGTGTTGAAGAATTTATAGTTTAGGTGTAGCGTTGTAGCGCATACTACACAGCTACGCCGGCTACAAACGCTACACCAACTGGCGGTTAATAAAATAAGTTACGAGTTTTGCTCTTACGTTATGGCTTCGTTCCTCGCCATGACGCGGCAGGAGAGACTGCAAACAAAGAAGCCCAGCCATTATGGCCGGGCTTCTTTATTATCCTTATTGTAAAGACGCGAAATTTTGCATCTCTACATGATTATCCTAAATAAGATTTCAAGATCTTACTTCTTGACGTGTGGCGCAGGCGCTGTAACGCTTTGTCTTTTATCTGCCTTACGCGTTCGCGGGTAAGGTTGAATTTTTCGCCGATCTCTTCCAGCGACAGCGGATGATTGGTGCCTAAACCAAAGAATAATACAATGATCTCGCGTTCACGCTCTGTTAAGGTAGACAGTGAACGTTTTATCTCTTCTGATAATGATTCGTTGATCAGTATCGAGTCGGTATTGGGCTCCTGGTTTTCCAGTACGTCAAGCAAAGTATTTTCTTCACCCTGAACGAATGGCGCATCCATTGATACATGACGGCCTGAGTTGCTCAGGGTGTCAGATATCTTGTCGACAGTGGTTTCCAGCATATCGGCCAGTTCTTCAGGCGACGGCTCGCGTTCGTATTCCTGCTCCAGTTTAGAGAAGGCCTTACTGATTTTGCTTAATGAACCTACCTGGTTCAGCGGTAAACGCACTATACGGGATTGTTCGGCAATAGCCTGCAATATCGATTGGCGAATCCACCATACGGCGTATGAAATGAATTTAAAACCTTTGGTTTCGTCAAAACGCTTGGCTGCCTTTATCAAACCTAAGTTGCCTTCGTTTATCAGGTCGCCCAGGGTAAGGCCCTGGTTTTGGTATTGTTTGGCAACAGATACTACGAAACGAAGGTTCGTTTTGGTTAAACGTTCCAAAGCGGCCTGGTCGCCCTCGCGTATTTTCTGTGCTAATATTACTTCTTCTTCGGCTGTTATCAGATCAACTTTACCAATCTCGTGAAGATATTTGTCGAGCGACTGTGACTCACGGTTGGTTATGGATTGTGTAATTTTGAGTTGTCTCATCTATTTTTAAACCTCGATTCTGCTTTGAATTGAACGCGCAAAGGTACGAAAAGTTTAACACTTTTTTCCACGTATTTCAATATAAAAAAATGTTTACACTTAACTGATTTTTAGGCATTTTCTTGCATGGTTTTTGTGGGTTGCTGCTCGTTCTGCTTTACCCCTTTAAATTGCCTGTTTTGATAGTGTAATTATACTTTGGTCCTTATTTCGTTCTAAATTAAATTATTTTAACAATATTTTTACTTTTCCAAAAAATTACTCTAAAAATCAATTTTTTACCCTCAATACGGTTTCTTTATCTCAATTGTTCACTTTAATTACAAATTGACAGGTTGTTTATGAATATCCAAACTGGTTTACAAACGCTATAATTTGATTATTGGTGTAATCAGGCTGCTGCGCCCTGATCAGTAGCGGTAAACAAATGATAAAAATGAAAAGGTATAATCTTTTCATACTTTTGGGATAGCTGATGAAAGCTTAGGTTTATTATGTACTTGCAAGCGTAAAGGCTTCCGCCATTCTTATTCCCTTTTCGGTTTGCTGCAATGTACAGCATTCGTTAACAGGGTCATGTTCAAGATACAAAATATATTGCTTTTCCAAGGCCTCTGTTAAAATTTTCTTTTTTTCGGTTAAGGTTTTTAAAGGGAACATGTCATAAGCCATCACATAGGGCAGGGGCAGATGACCTACAGAAGGCAGCAGATCGGCCATATAAAGTACCTGCTTGCCTTTATAATTAATGAGCGGCAACATCATGGCATCGGTGTGGCCATAAGCAAATTTTATAGTGATATTATTTGTAAAACTCGCACCGTCCTGACACTCAATGAACTTTAACTGACCGCTTTCCTGTATCGGCAGAATGTTTTCTTTCAGGAAAGAAGCCTTCTCGCGTTCATTCGGGTTTACTGCCCAGTCCCAGTGTTGCTCGTTGCTCCAGTAAGTAGCGTTTTTAAATGCAGGTATCAGTTTGTCTCCTTCGCGAACGACAGCCCCGCCCACATGGTCGAAATGTAAGTGCGTCAGGAAGACGTCGGTTATATCATTTCTATGGAAACCTAATTTAGCCAATGAGCTATCCAAACTGGTATCGCCATGCAGGTAATAATGGCTAAAGAATTTCTCGTCCTGCTTATTGCCTATGCCGGTATCCACCAAAATTAACCGGCCGTCATCTTCTATCAGCAAACACCGCATTGCCCATGTGCACAGGTTATTGGCATCGGCAGGATTGGTTTTGTTCCAAATGGTTTTGGGTACAACGCCAAACATAGCGCCGCCATCAAGTTTGAAGAAGCCGGTGTCGATAGTATATAGTTCCATGCCCCCTAACCCCCTAAAGGGGGAACTTATAGTTTGTAATGAATTATTAAACCTAAAAGTGCTGAACACTCAATGTCCAGCACTAAATTTTATCCCTCCTTGTTATTTACTCCCCTTCAGGGAGGCTGGGGGGGGCTTACAAATGTATACATTCACCGTACGCTTCGGCGGCTGCTTCCATAACAGCTTCGCTCATGGTTGGGTGAGGATGTACCGATTTGATGATCTCATGACCGGTTGTTTCCAGCTTGCGTGCGGTAACAATTTCGGCAATCATTTCGGTAACGTTATGGCCCAGCATGTGTGCGCCCAGTAATTCGCCGTATTTAGCGTCGAATATTAGTTTTATAAAGCCTTCTTTTGCTCCCGCTGCAGCTGCTTTGCCTGATGCAGAATAAGGGAACTTGCCTATCTTCAGCTCGTATCCGGCTTCGCGTGCGGCTTTTTCGGTATAGCCAACAGAAGCGATCTCTGGCGAGCAGTAAGTACAACCCGGGATGTTATTATAATCAAGCGGTTCCGGATGATGGCCTGCTATCTTTTCAACACAGATAATGCCTTCGGCAGATGCCACGTGAGCCAAAGCCTGGCCTTTTACAATATCGCCGATGGCGTAAACACCTTCTATGTTAGTACGGTAAAATTCGTCAACCACCACTTTGCCGCGATCAGTTTGTACGCCAACTTCTTCCAGTCCGATACCTTCTATATTGGTAGAAATACCAACGGCAGAAAGTACAACCTCGGCTTCGATCACTTCCGTGCCTGATGCTGTTTTTATGTTTACCTTGCACAGGTCGCCGCTGCTGTCAACAGATTCAACAGTTGATCCGGTGAGGATATTGATGCCATCTTTTTTAAGTATGCGGGCAAGTTGTTTTGAAACTTCTTCATCCTCCAGCGGAACGATATTGTCCAGGTACTCAACAACAGTAACCTGTGTGCCAATAGAGTTGTAAAAGTATGCAAACTCAATACCGATAGCGCCTGAGCCAACCACTACCATTGATTTTGGCTGTTTTGGCAGCATCATAGCCTGACGGTAGCCGATAACCTTTTTAAAATCCTGTTTAATGTTTGGTAATTCGCGCGAGCGGCCCCCGGTTGCCAGGATAATATGCTTTGCGGTATAATCCTGTGCTGTACCCTGGTTACTGCGTACTTCAACGGTATGGTTATCCTTTAATTTGCCAAAGCCGGTAAGTACGTCAATTTTATTCTTCTTCATCAGGAACTGTACGCCTTTGCTCATGCCATCGGCAACGCCACGGCTTCTTTTAATTACAGCATCAAAATCAACAACCCCCTGACCCTCTATTTTGATACCATAGTCGGCTGCGTGATTGATATATTCAAAAACGTTGGCGCTCTTTAACAGGGCCTTAGTTGGAATACAACCCCAGTTAAGACAAATGCCGCCTAAAGATTCTTTTTCAACTACAGCGGTTTTTAAACCTAATTGGGAAGCACGGATAGCTGCTACATAGCCGCCCGGGCCAGACCCTATAACTATAACATCGTAGTTCATATGTATTAATACTTTTTGAGTTCGACGCCAAAGCTAAGTAAAAAGCCTGAAATGAAAAACAAACTGAAAATTACCGCGCCAATTTGGGACGATGCGGCCGGTCTTTGAAGTGGTAAATGCCTGCTTAATACCAGAAAAGCTTGTTTAAGCCCCAAGGGCCAGAAATAAAATAAGTTTTGCGGCACTCTTATTGTTAAGTCTGGCGGGGTAGTAGAACTGATTTTTGTAGGTCTGTATTCCTCTTG
>JBQCIS010000184.1:0-3684 GCA_051953515.1 Mucilaginibacter sp. | reverse complement strand
CGGGCGAGGACGATGACAGGCTGATGTATTTGCGGATATCAGTAGTAATTTGCACCGCATTGCGCGTACTGCCTATCCAGGTTTGGTTTACGCGAATACCTGCATCAAAGTAAATGCCTTTGTAGGCCCGGTTGGGGTTATCGCGCGTGGTGTATTCTACGTTGAACAGGAAACCGTTTGCCGATGAACGCGATTGCGGCAGGTCGTGCTCCGTATTATACACGCCCGATGGGGTTGAATGACCGGTTGAATCTTTGTTAGTTATATTGCGCCTTACATCAAACGACAACCCTGCACCAAGAAAAAGGTTCTTCGCTAACTGCTTGTATACCTTCTCCCTGAAGTTGAAATAAATGGAATGAATGACATAGGTTTTATGTGTCGGGTCGGCCAGTATCTGGCCTTCTTTACTACCTATGGCGCGGCCCTCGCCTATGCCAATGCCTTCGTCAGGCACGGCGCTTTTTGATATAACCAGATTGCCCTGCAGGTTCCATTTATTACCGGGGGTGAATATATTATGGTTGATGTAAAAGTAAATAATATCCTTTGTGGTGATGGATGCCGATGTGGCTCCTGTAGAAAGCAGCGTATTAGGGTCGCCGCCCAGTTTTGTGCCGGCCACGGCTTTAATGCCGCCCTGGAAACCAATGGTAGGATTGGCTGAAATGTTTGGCACAACAATAATACCCGAGCGCGTTTTTAAGGTATCCGGCTGTTTATGCGGATGAAGCAGGTTTCGCATCAGATCGGCAAAATCATACTGTTTGTTAACATTGTATGATGGTGATTGCGATAACCTCGCTCTTAGCTGCGCTATAGAATCTATCCGCATGGAATCTATTGGGCGCTCAACCTGTGCATAGGTTATACTACCCATGCCAAGCAGAATAAACAGAAGTAATATTTTAAAATATGGCTGGGTATGACAGGTTAGATGCACGGTTTATAACAACTTAGTAATGATTTTAATTAAAAAACCCCTCGAAAAGGTTAAATGTTTTTATAATTAAATCACCTATAAGTTATGAATGGGGTTTAACCCCTAAAGAACAGACCGGTAATTATGCATGCTGTTCTTCAAGCTCTTCCACCGGTTCTGTTACTTTTGCGGCGGTAGTTCCAGACGGATCGACCAGTTTGGCAACAAGCGCGTTGAGTGCACCGACGGTTTTCAGCCTGTCGTACATGTCGTCAGAAATGCCTATCTTAAATTCTTTTTCTATACTTACCACCAGTTCGGTAAAGTCCAGCGAATCTACTTCCAGATCATCGCGGAATGAAGCTTCATCAGTTATTTGCGATTCGTCTTTACCTAATTTATCCTTGATAAGCTGGCAGATCTTTATTTCTATTGCACTATTCATTTTCTCTGTTATATATAAATAACGCCAGGACTTGCTAATCGTATGCCGGTTTAATCAACTAAACTCTAATGGTTTGATTATGAGTGGCATTTTTTACTATAAGTAAGCCGTGGAGGTTTTCCGGATACCCGAAATGAGCGTTGCTTTCCCATTTTGGGTAAAAGGTTTACCTGCAAGCAGTGGTATTATCTATATCTTTATTTTATACAAAAGAAAGGATACGGGATGAGCGATTTATTAAGGTTATATTATTTCCCGCACAAATACAGATGGCAAGATATACGTTTAGCGCACTGATATATAAAAATGGCATTAACTTTTGTGTTGACGTTCCGTTAGAGATCACGGCATTGCTTACTGTCGTTAAAGGTTATATCAGAATAAAAGGCACAATAAACGGCTTTGCGTTCACCAAATTCCTGGTTCCAGTGAAAAACGGACCTTACCGCCTGTTTGTAAATATGATTGCCCTGAAGGGTGCTAAAACCAATGCAGGCGAGGTTGCAGAATTTATGATTGAACAGGATGAGGAAAACCTGGAAAAAGAATTCCCAATGCCCGAACGTATGGCGGAATTGTTAAAAGCGAAAAACCTCGTTACTGCGTTCGAAGCGCTGCCCTATCATCGTCGTAAGGATATATTGCGTTACCTGCATAGCGTTAAAACTACCGAAACGCTGGAACGAAACATTCAAAAGGTTATTGCTCAATTAGAAAGCAAGGTTGTTGATAACGCGGCACCGATTTCCATAAAAATTATAGAGTACGGTAAGTAAAAAGCAATTAAACCACAGAGGCCGTGTAGTTTTAAACAGAAGGCACACAGAGAGTTTAGTTACTTAATTTTCCAAATATCTGCGATCTCTGCGTCCTTCTTCTCTGTGCGATCTGCGGTTAAAAAAAATTATAAGCTATAACTCAAATGCATTTTCCCTGGTTTTCAGTACATAGGTTTTAGCCTTCCAAATCAATATGCCGGAGGTATTTCCAGGCAGGCTGATGGCAATTTTCCATCTGCCGTTACGCAGCTTGTATTTAACCGCGATCTTTCCGTTTGGATGCGGAATTTCACCGCCTGCATCGGTTAGGCTGCCCAAATGCGGCTCAATCCGTACTTTTCTGAAACCTGGCGCATAGCTGTCAATGCCCAATACTGTTCTGAAAAATTCGATATTCGGGCTGCTTCCCCATGCATGGCAATCGGAGCGTGTAGTGTTCACATCAGAGTATTCTGCCCAGGTAGTAAGTCCCATTTTAATGTTCTCGCGCCATTTATCCAACCAATTGATGTAATCGTTACCCAGTCCGCCTTTTATAAGTGCCTGGTGCAGGTAATATTTAAAGTAGATGCTGCATTGCGTAAGTGAACTATCGGTTAGCATCTTATGGCAAATTGTCGGAATGTTAGCCGGGGCAGCTACACCGGTAAGGATAGCCAGCGCGTTAGCATGCTGTGAATATCCGTTCTTACTGATGTTGTCGGCATAAAGCCCTTTAGCCTCGTTCCAATATTTACGGTTGATGGTTGTCTTTAATTGCGCGGCCTTTTCGCTATAAAGCCTGGCGTAATCCGGCAGGCCGATCTTTGCCTCCATCTCTGCTGCCCATTGATAGGCCCAAAGCAATTGGAGATCGTATATAGCTGCGCATCCGTCGGGGCCGTTTACATCTCCGGCAAGGTTTCCCGCCCAATCTACAAATGCCCAATATGGGGTGTTTTTTACCGACCCATCGGCCTGCTGATATTTGCTAAAAAAATCGAGCACGGCTCGTTCACCTACCAGTTTGTCTTTAACAAAACTGTCATCGCCGCGATACATCCAGTAGTCGTGCAGCATACAGATATACCATAGTGAAAATGTGGAGATCACCTGGGTGCCGTTGGAAGGATAGCAACTATGGGTAACGCCTTCGGCCAGGCGGGAATGGTCCATCATGGTAAGCGCATTGCGCGCAAGGCGGGCATCGCTGGTATTGTAATAAGAAATAAGCGCCTGTATGCGGGTATCGCCAATGTATTGCAACTGCTCATAATATGGGCAATCGGTATAGGTTTCCCAGGCGTTGAGGCGGGCAGTGCGCCAGCCAATATCCAAAATCTGCTTTATCAATGTATCGGTAGTGTTGAATGTAGCGGTACGCTTAAACGGATAAGCCGTAAAAGTGCCATACAGGTCATTAATAATCAGCGGCTCATTTTTGGTATGCACAACGAGCCTTAAGTAGCGATAGGTGCGGAAGTTTAAAGTGGTAAACGTTTGCCCGTCCTCTCCGTTAGAAATGAGGCTGTCTATCCGGCCAATAAACTCTTTACCCG
>JBQCIS010000183.1:0-5113 GCA_051953515.1 Mucilaginibacter sp. | reverse complement strand
CTGGATAATGTTTGGTGGCTGAATTATACTTTCTTCACCCATATGCAAAAGAATAGCGATAAGCGTCCGCTCATCTATCACCGTTGGGGTGGATTGGGCAATCACCGTTACGAAACGGGTTTTTCGGGTGATACTTTTATTTCGTGGGCATCGCTTGCTTATCAGCCTTACTTTACCAATACGGCATCCAATGTGTTGTATGGTTACTGGAGTCATGACATTGGCGGGCACCAGGCTTTGCCCGGTCACAGCGGAATTGATCCTGAATTATATACCCGCTGGATGCAGTATGGCGCATTAAGCCCGGTTTTTCGTACGCATTCTTCCAAAAATCCAACTTTGAATAAAGAAATATGGAATTTTAGCGGCGAGTATTACGAGGCGCTTGTGGATGCTGTAAGACTGCGCTATCAACTGGCGCCCTACAACTACACCATGGCGCGGAAATGCTACGATACCGGTATTTCGCTTTGCCGGCCTTTATACTATGATTACCCGAATGAAGAAGCCACTTACCAGAACAAAACGGAATATATGTTCGGCGATGACATTCTTGTTGCGCCAATTGGTACACCAATGCGGGACGGCCGTTCTACTGTTACCGTGTGGCTGCCGCCTGGTAACGACTGGTACGAATGGCATACCGGCACAATGCTTAAAGGCAACCAAACTGTCACCCGTAGCTTTTCTATTACCGAATACCCTATCTATGTAAAGGCAGGGGCGGTTATCCCAATGTACGCGGATACGCTGCAAAATTTAAAGAAGGAACCAGGCAAACAGATATTTGGAATATTCCCTGGCCTGACAAATGGTACCAGCAGCGCAAAACTTTACGAGGATAATGGCGACGATCAGCAATACGATAAGCAGTATGCCATAACCAATATCACCATTCATAGCAATGGTGATGAAAAGATAACCGTTTACCCGCGCAAAGGTGCCTATAAAGGCATGGTAAATCATAAGGATTACGAGTTGAAACTGTATGGTTCGCGAATGCCGCAAAGCCTTACAATAAATGGTAAGCCGGGTAGCTACCACTATGATGGCAGCGAACTGGCTTTGATTATTGAGGTACCGAATGCGGATTGTTCCGCTGCGTTAAACATCAATATCCATTATAATCCAAATCAGCAAGCGAATATTAACGATGGATTGGTTGAGAAAATGAAGCGCATGCGTTTTGCGGTAAAGGCGTTAAAATACCGCAAAGCAGATCTTGACGTTACTCAAGCTATTGGCCACATGGAAGAATTGAACCGTGAACTGGAATACAAGCCGGCTGATTTTTATTCGCTGATTAAAACCTTTAACAATGATTACAACAGGCTACCAGACCTTGTAAAGACCTTGAAACTCTCACCGGACACGGAAGCATGGTTCCTGAAAACGGCGACCGGTAACTGATGTATTTTTTTTATCTGTAATAGATATTGAAATGTTTATAATTAAGGCTGTCAGTAATGACAGCCTTAATGCTTTTTATGTGTCGATTATTTATCTTGGCTATTAGTAAAATCTACCCGAAAATTAATCTGGTTCACATGAATAAATTTTTACTTTTTTTATCCGTATTCATTCAGGTTACAATTGCAGCTTCAGCGCAATCTACTGACAGTCTGCTTGCTGTATATAAGAATGAACTGCAAAAGCAAAAGATATACGATCAGCAAAAGGAAAGACGCATAACCGGCATCAAAACACAACTTTCGCAATGTGCGGTTAGCAGTTACGAAAAAAAATACCATTTAACAGACCTGTTGTACCATGAATATTTCAGCTATCAGCACGATTCTGCTATTGTTTATGCACACAGGTTAATGAAGGTCAGTTCGGATATGAATGATCTTCCTAAACTTAATGAAAGCAGGGTAAAGCTCGGCTTTGAGCTATTGCTATCTGATATGTTTAAAGAAGCGTCAGACTGTATTAAATCCATCGATCCGAAATTGCTGGGCCGGGATGCGAAAGTGTCTTATTATGAGTTGAACTATACCTTTTACCGGTCGTTGCTGATCTATACTTCAGATGCCTTTTATGTTAAGGAAGATTCCGATATGGAAGTGAAATACCTCGACTCGGCAATTGCCGAGGCCCGGCCGAATTCATTTGAGCAGTTATCAGCTATTATTAAACTTCCCGACACGGCGAGACAGCGCCGTACCAGCGAATATCTGCTTTACCATACCAAACTAACGCCGCACCAGGAGGCCATGATCGCTTCTTATTTAAGCCAGTTTTATAGCGGCAAAAAAGCAAAAGACCTGTTACTGATATCAGCAATAGATGATATCAGGACATCGACCAAAGAAACATTGGCTGCTGCTGTTTTAGGCAGGATCTATAACGAGGAACACGACCTTAAAAATGCGTACATGTTTTTACAGAATGCACAGGACGACGCCAAGTTTTTTGGATCGAGGATACATGAGGCCGAAGTTGCCACTGTATTACCCTATGTTGCTGCTGAAAACATTCTAATTGCCGAAAGGGAAAAGCAGCATTTTGAAACTTATTTGATTATTGTGGTGGCTGCTGCTATTATAGTCGCATTGGTAGCGTTTATTATATTTTTTCAACTTAAAAATTTAAAAGCGAAGGAAGCAATTATTGAAGAAAAGAATGCGCAGCTGATGGATGTAAACAGCAGGCTTTCTGAAGATGCAAAAATTAAGGAAGAATACATCGGAAACTTTTTTGACATGGTTTCCGGTTACATTGCCCGGGTAGAAAAACTGAAACGGGATGTAGAAAGAAGGATCAAAACGCAAAAAACAGAAGAGGTGCTCAAATACCTGAATGGAATCGATATCAAAAAAGAACGTGTCAACCTGCTGCAAACATTTGACCGTGTATTTATTAAACTTTTCCCTGATTTTATTAGCTTTTTTAATGATATACTAAAACCGGAAGACCAGGTATGGCCTAAACATAATGAAATATTAACGCCCAATCTCCGGATATTTGCGTTAATGCGTCTGGGAGTAACTGACATTGCAAAAATAGCCAATATCCTTCAATACACTGAAAGTACGGTTTATACTTATAAAATGAGAATGAAAACCAAAGCCATGTTAAATGGTGATGATTTTGAAGCATACATTATGAAAATAAAAGTTGTCGATCGGATAACCCCAATGCACATCGGTAAGGTTTTTACTGTAGAATAGCAGATACGCTGAAACCTTTATCATATTAATAAGCTGCTTAGTAAAGTATCCGAATATCATTAACATTCTACCCATTAATCTTTATTAACACCATTTTTGGCGCATAGTATGAATTGACTCGGTTTTGGACCTCATTAATAAAAAATGTGCTCCGAATTTACTCCGGAGCACATTGACCTATTATTTAACTAACTCCAGCGTTATGAACGCTCGAAGATTTTAAGATCTTATTAAAGCCATCCATTGGCTTCCATCCACTCTTTCAACCTGTCGAACCAGTAATCTTTCGTAGTCCAATTGTTCAAGCCGAAACCATGATTACCGGCCGGGAAAATATGCATTTCGGCTTTTACCTTATTCTGTACCAGCGCGTCATAAAACATTAAAGTATTCTGAACAGGTACCGTTGTGTCGTCTTCGGCATGCACCAAAAAGGTTGGAGGTGTTGCGGCAGTAACCTGCTTTTCATTGCTATAAAGGTCAATGAGCTGTTGCGGCGGGTTTTTACCGATCAGGTTTTCTCTGGAGCCAACGTGTGCAAAAGTACCAAAGGTTATTACAGGATAAATTAGTGCCATAAAATCCGGGCGAAGGCTGATATTGCCATAACCTTTTATCGCCGGTTTATCAAAGTGAGTGCCTAACGTCGACGCCAAATGACCACCCGCCGAGAAACCGATTACACCTACCTTTGACGAATCAATGTTCCATTGCTTTGCATTTTTGCGGATCATTACCAATGCCGATTGCGCATCCTGTAGCGGACCAATGGTTTTATCAACCATAATGCTGTCGTTAGGCAAACGATATTTTAATACAAAAGCGCTTATGCCTATTTTATTAAAAGCGTGAGCGATGGAATCGCCTTCATGCGCTATAACCACGCCCGAGTAGCCACCGCCGGGAATTACCAATACTGCAGTATGTATTGCGCCATTCTCTACTAAATAAGGTGTAAGTGTAGGGATAGATACATCTGTTATGCCGCCCCATTCGTTACGTTTTTCCTTATAAACTGCAGGTGTAGGTTTTGAATTTGGTATACCATTTGGGTACAAAGGCATAGGTGTTTGCGCAAAAGCAGGTACAAGTAAGCCACTAAAAATTGTTATAAGTGCAAGTGTTTTCATGATGTTTTTTGATCCTCTTTTTTTTGACGTATTTATGTCTCGATATCGTTTAAAGTGTTTCTATACAGTGTGTTTCGTCGCTTTCTCGGCGAAGGTAGATATATCAGGCTCTGATAAATATATACGTATGTAACTTTATTGATGCGGACGCATATAACCTTCTTATAACTTCTCTATGTGAGCAACATATCCTCCATTTCTTACCATATTTATGTTTATATGGTCAATACGGGAAGCAATCTTTACTGTGGTAGCCAGATGCTCAGCATTTTCGCCGCTATCTGCCGCATCCTGCCAAATGGTAATTTTATATTTTCCTTTCGATAGAAAATTCAAAGGAATATTAAATTCTCTTGCGTTTTCATCGGTCATTCCACCTATAAACCAGTCGGCACCTTTGCGCCGTGCTTCTATGAGATAATCACCAACTTCATCTTTTAATACATGTGTCTCATCCCAGGTTGTGGGTACTATTTTCAAAAAGTCGGCGCCGGGTTGGTTATAATAATGTTCCGGACGATCGCATGCAACGTTATAGGGACTATTATAAATTACAAACAATGCAAGTTGTGCGGTACGGGTTCCCTGTACTTCTGTATTATTGGAATCCGTTTTGAATTTTTCAGGCTGACGGTTTAAAAAGCCACCAGGCGTAAAATCTGCAGGGCCGGTTAAAAATCTTGTAAAAGCGAGCGTGATTTTATGTTTTGTAGTGGATCTGCGCGACCAGATATTATACTCATTGCCCAATATGCCCTCGCGGGTTATCTGGTTGGGGTAAGTCCTTTCAAGTCCGGTTGGTTTGTAAGC
>JBQCIS010000182.1:0-2886 GCA_051953515.1 Mucilaginibacter sp. | reverse complement strand
AGAGGATTACCTCACCCTGTTATCCATTTCGTAACGCGGCACGTTTTCCTGCACATTTGGTTTTTTATTAAATGCGGTAAACAGCAGCCACGGTGTGTCCTTATCTATACCCGGCAATACGCTGGGCAGCACTTTCATTATGGCGTTATTTTCTTTCCTTACCGCTGTTGTATCTTTTACATTAATGCTGGTCTGGTAATATATCCTGGGGTAATATCCGTCATCATTATCCAGCTGCCCGTCAAATACCTGGAAAACAGACGGATGCGTAGGAATAGTATTTAATACTATAGGCAGTTTTATTTTTGCCGAAATTGCCGAAGCAATGCGCCAGCACGACCTATTGATGGAATCTTCCTGCGTATATACCCAAACGGCTACCGGCCTTTTTATGGAATATGCCATGCGGATGGTATTGCCCGCAGCCACGAGGTAGTGCTCCCTGAATTCCTTCTCCGCCAGTTCGCGCAGTTCGGGCGCGGTTTTGCCGTTAATGGTATAGGTACCAAAATCAAGCATGGTCAGCTTCCAGCCGTAGTTAAGTTTGTTAAACACCGCGCCAATCATCCACTTATTAGCAAGGTTTGTTTTGGGCAGAAAGAAAGCGATATACATCTCGTGCGAAACATTGCCGTAGCGCACATTGTAGTTGTTTATTCCCGGTAAATGATTGTGGATGGTATCGGCGTCCTTATATTGGTTCACCACATAATACTCGTCACTTAGTTGATAATCGGATTTGCGGAAAAGATTGCTGATCTCATCAATCGATTTGTTTACCGAACCATCGTCAATAAGTTCCCGGGCCTCCAAAAACTTTAAATGGTCGTTATCATCATTTTTCAGGTATCCCAAAAGCTGGTCGTCGAGCTTATGAAAGTCTGCTCGGTCTGAAGAGTTGATCTGGCCGTTTTTCCAACAACCGGCGTCCTTCCAACACCCCTGTAACAGCATAGCGGCCGCAAACAGGGCAACAATAAATTTAAATTGCATAAGGCGTAATTCCGCCTCTAAAATAAGTTTTTATTTCACTTAAACACGATCTGGTTGGTGTGATAGATCATGATCTCGGGCCGGCCTTTATACAGTGAGGCATCACCGGTTACGCAGATGTGTTTGCCCACTATATTGTCGGTATTCAACTGTATCTCCTTGCCGGTAACTACCACTGTAAAGCGCTGGTGCGGATACCGGCCGCCCATATTGAGCATAGTAACCGTATCGCTGAATATCTTAAATGAATACACGGTATCGCACAGCGTCATCTTTTTGCCCACGTTATGCACAAAATGATTAAGGCTGAACTTCTCCTGTGCCGAGGCTGTAAACGCCAGCGCCAAACCAAGCACCGTTACCAGTAAACACTTTCTCATATCATTTACTAATAACGACAAATATCCGCCCCGTTTGTTTACGGCTTCAGCGACTGCTTTTTACAATCATGTGGATGGCTTCGTCCAGCATATTCTGGCCGGTATTATCCAGCCTGGCTACCTGCGCGCCATTTTGTTCATAACGCATATAACCTGAAGGGTCTGGCGCAACGTGTATTTCATCGCTGTTTCGCTTGTAGTTAATATAACCATCTTTTGATATGGCCTCAACTTTTGTCCCTTCGTTATTAAATGCCATTGTGCCCTCATATTCCAGCTTCATGTTAAAATTATTGCCATGGGTTACAATGGTTACATGATGGTGATGGTGGCGGCAGGATGATATAACAATAGCCGATAAGACTAAGATAGATATGCTTAACTTTTTCATAACGTTGTTTAGTTAATGGCTCGGGGCCAATGCTTTTAAATTAATGATCTTTACCAGCTGGATATTCATGGCAATAAACCACACCGACCAGCCCGCGTGTGCAAAACGCTGTATTAAACCTTCGTGATAAGGAAAAAACGGCGTAAAGCGTAAAAAGATACCCAACAACAGCACCAGGCTGATAGCCGACCATGTACGAAGTGTTTCCAGCCGCTCCCCTCGCCATACAAACAGTGAAATAATTACACCGATGTAAATAATAAATACCACAGGCCCGGTCATGGCATGCTGTTCAGTTCCCATAGGGAATACGGCCGCCCATAACGTGGTAAACGGAATGCTTACCGCGGTTAGGGCCGGGAAAATGTTTATACCCGCCTGCCTGCATGCCATAACAGCGCCTATAGAAAATAAAATGCCGGTTATACCGCTTAGGTACATTACCACTGTCATAAATACGTGCGACTTTGCCCATAGCGCACCTAATTCGCTAACTGTATCGCTTACCGGGCTGTAATTGCCATGAATAAACCCGGCGATGGTTCCTCCTACCCAAAATATAAGGGCCGAAACCGTACCCATTGCTAATAAAAATTTTGTGTTCATTGCCTTCATTGTTTAAATCTGAAACAAATATAAATACAAAGCAAGGTATTTTGCAATACATAGTACTATTTATTTAAAAGAAGCAGCAAAAAAAGCACTGTTAAAGCAAAAATGGAATAACTTAGCATTGATGAATATGCTTAAAACTCAATATGAATTGCTCCGCGGATCGCGGATGGTAATGCTTGATTTTATCGAACGCGGATTACCAACACAGATAACAACCCCGATAGCCGAATTTAATGGCAATAATGTGCGCTACCTGCTTATCCACACAGCCAATACCTACAAGCACTGGCTGGCAAACTTTGGCATGCGAAAAGAATTAAGTTTTATTGATGATGAAAGCGTAAAAGATATCAGTGCGATAAGAGATACTTACGACGAAACAGATTTGATTGTAAATGAGTTTCTGGAGAAATTTTCGGCTGAATTGGAACTGACGGTTACCAACCGGCTGCGCGGAAAAGAGCTATCGATAACGCCGCTGCAACTATTTACCCATGTGCTTACGCA
>JBQCIS010000181.1:0-13170 GCA_051953515.1 Mucilaginibacter sp. | reverse complement strand
CTGATCGGCTACGGGCTTGAAGTTGTAGAAAATGTGCCGATCGAGATAGCGCCGAACCCGCACAACGAAGCCTACCTGCGCACCAAACGCGACAGGATGGATCATGCCATCCTGCGGGATCATTAATCTGTACGTTTCTTGCTAAGGGAAATAACAGAGTTTTATTTCATCCTCGATTTATTTCTCTAAAATGACATGGGGTTTTGTTGTCGCCCATCAATCCTCATCATCACCATTGCCATCACCGCCATCAGGTTTATTTGCCGGTGCGCCGGTGTCGGGTGATTTGGTATTACCCGTATTATTGATGGCTGGTACCGGAGCAGGCGCGGGCGCTTGCTGTGGCTGGTTATCGCGTTTGCTGCGACCAAAGAAATTTCGGAAGAACTCGCCAAACGTATCAAAATCCCGCTGGTAAACCAGGCCGACACCGTTAACATACTGTAAACTCAGCTGGTTAATATCATTCAGCGTGGTACTGTTAAGCAAGCGGTACGAATAACGCGCTGTAAGGTCGCCGTTTTTGCGAAGCAGGTATTGCGCTTCAAAATCTTTGGTAATATCGTTAAAGTTGGAGTTTAGCAAACTGGTTTGGGCGTTATTGAATATATTATTACTGCCTGTGTTGGTGAACAAACTGCCGTTAAGCACCAAGCGCTCGTGCAATAGCTTTACGGTAGCGCTGGCGTCGTTAAACGAGCGTAGGTTTAAATCAAAGTTTTTGATGTTAGATTGTGAGATCAGCGCATTAAGCTTGTTAAACGCAAACTCACTCACTGCCTCTCCCGCCGTGCTTGCCACCTGGTTAGTTAAACTACCCGGCGTACCGGATGCAAAGTTCCTCCGCACAATAATACTTAAGGCCTGCATACTGCGGTTGTTATAATCGTTCAAATACGTTCCGAGATCGTCCTTAATAGACGGGTCTGTCGGAAAGTTGAAGTCGAAATCGATATTTGGCAGCAACAGCGACTTGGTAAGGATCAGCTCCGCCTGTACCAGTACCAGCTCGTTACCTTTTGGCGGAGCAAGGCCTGCTGCATCGTACAGGTTGGCAACTTCGGTACGTACCTCGTATATAGCATCGAGGTTAATGGTGGCATTTGCCGGGTTACCCGTCCAGCGGATGGTGCCACCCTGGTTCACGCTAAAGTTTTTACTGATGAAATTTTTGGCCGTAAACTCAAATTTGCCAGATGATATAAGGTAATCTCCAAACATCTCAAAGTCACCCAAACTGGTAATGTTCAGCTTTAAGTTATTGGTAACACCGTTGCCTTCCAGCACACCGTAATCGGTTGTTATTTTTACCGTGGTTTTTTCATCAGCAGAGAGGTCCATGTTCAGCGTTACGCCATGAAACGCGTTCGAATCCACCGGTACCTTCTTCGATGTATCATTATGGCTTACAAATTTCACAAAGTCATAGTCACCAACGGTGGACGATGTATTCAGCGGAATATTAAATACTGTCCCGGCGTCTGTTTTAGCCTTTATGTTAATGCTCATGTTATCTACCGGCCCGTTGAATGAGAATTTTCCGGTGGCATAAGCCGTACCATAATAAAGGTGATTATCCCTGAACTTCGTATTCAGCGCAAGTAGTTTTTTAGCTGTTATGGAAGCCTCGATATCCGGGTCGCTCAGGTTATTTAAATCGACTGTACCGGTAACATCGCCCTCACCACCATGACTGTCCTTCAGAACCAGGTTATCCAGATTGATAATGCTATTGGTAACGCTTATTTTGTCGTTAATGGTATAAGCAGCCTTCAGGTAATTGATAGTAACACCTGTATTATTAAAGCTGATGTCGCCGTTCAACTGGGGTTTTGATAAAGGACCCGTCAACTTCAGGTTGCTGGAGATATTGCCTTTCGGATCTGATACCAGGTCGCGGATAAACGGCCTGAAAATAATGGCCTCGGCATGGTCCATTTTAATATTGAAGTCGAGCGCACGGTCGCCGGCATCTTTAGCCATAGAATATAAACCGGCTATATTCATGGTTTCTTCACCCCGGTTATTTACACTCATTTTTACCTGCGCCTCATTTCGGCCATTATCAATAACCGACTGCAATTTTACATTACCCACCAGCGTATTATTCATACTCAGCGAGTCAATACCCAGTTGCGCATCCACCCCGGGTGTTTTGGTAATGGCAGATAATACTACATCGCCGTTCAGCGTTCCCTTCAGCGCCACATCTGCCACCTTGGTAAGCTGGTCAAAGTTATCCATTCCAAACTTGCTGAAGGTAACTTTCATTTTATCCGCCGGATCGTCAGAAATAAATCCGTTTATTTTTACTAACTGCTGCCCGTTAGACAGTTCAAAGTTTGATATCTCAGTTTTACCGTTCAGCAACCTTATCCTTACCTGCTGCTGCAGTTTCCAATCTTTGCGCTGAATGATAACATCCGATGGTAATAGCTTTAGCTTAGCTGTGGTATCGCGCCCAAACTCAACCAGCCCATACAAGTCCAGCTGGTTTGTAGCATCTTTATCAGCCAGCTTAACGTTAAAGTTGAGGCTGTCCTTGCGCAACACATTCGATATATCGATATTCTTGATAAAGAGGCTATCAGTAATATTTATTTTGCTCAGGGAGATGTTTGCCGTCAGTTGCTGGTCAGTTGTGTTTTCATCAATGATCAGATCGTGAAAAACCGTTTTGCCATACTGAATGGTTTTTACATAACCGTTTAGCGTGGCGGTTTTTTTGGCAGAATTAAACTCACCCAAAAAATTCCCCTGGTCGGGTATTTTCAGGTTCGGGTCGAACAAAACCAACACCGGCTCTATTTTTTTCAGCGTTAAGTTAAACTGAAATTGTTCCGGTTTTGGTGTAACAATGGTGGTTTTTAACGATGGAATATACTTCTTTACAATAGACTTAAAATACGATGGCAGCGTGGCCAGGTCGAACTTGCCCCGGATACTGGCGTCGGCAAGATCAGACTTAAGCGAAACGTAGCGTGCTGTATCGCTCCTGTTGATAGACAGGTTGATGGAATCGACCAGAAAATTGTTGCGCGGATCGACAATCCGTATTGGGGAAACCACTATGTTGCCCGACAGGTTCTTCAGATCATTGCCCGAAACTTTTGATCTGATCTGTGTGGTAAGCGTTATGGTATCGTCCAGGATTTTGAGCGCGTTTAACTGTGCGTTCTGAATATTGGCGGCAAAATTGTAAACCGGCAGTTTTGGCTTTATATCGATGCTGCCATTGGCATCCAACTGAACATTTTTATCCTTAATACTCACTTTACCGCTAAAAAGCTCCTTAACTAAAGTGCCGTTAACCGCAACGTTATTATAGTGATAGCCCCTGAAATCAACATAATCCAGTTTGGCGTTGGCGGCAACATTCAGGTTCTTCAGGTCGTCGCCGCGGCCTTTCACATCAGCTTTAAAGGTGGTGCGGCCCATATCATCTACCGAGATCAGCTCGCCCAGATTAAAATTGCTCGCATTAACCTTACCGCTGTAAGAAGGAATATCGTTTTTATCCAGTTTCAGGTTAACATCCGAATCAAATCTGCCCAGCTTGGTTTTGAATGTTCCATAAGCCACAAAGTCGTTCTGCAAACCGGTAAAACGACCGGTGAAATTAATATTGCCGAATTTTGAAATAATATCCGGCGCTACCGATTTAGGGTCGCCGCTAAAATTACTGATCAGGTAATCCAGGTCGCGTTTATTGGTAGCTATCTGCTGAAAATCGAGCTCCATTAATGTATTTTGCCAATCGGGCAAACCCCTTAAATGAAAGTTGCCGCGCACATAAGTTGCCTGACCGGCAGTGACAAGCAGATCTTTAGAATCGAGATTATTTACCAGACCTTTAATGCGGCCATTGATCCCAACATCAAAACGGGTTTTACCCATATCGGCAAAATAGCCGATGTCCTTTGATGCCACCTGCGCCGATTTAAAATCGCCGTCGAAATATACCTTATTTACCACATCGTCAAAGTCATCAAACGACTTAAACTTCATGTGCAGATAGTTCTGTATACGAGTTTGTGGCGTCAGGATCAGCAGGTGCTGCATCAATATCTGGTTGGTATCGATGGTAGCGTTTGCCGAAAGATTTTTAAGGTAGAACCCGCTTTTGTTTTCATGCAGGGTAAGGTTATGTATACCCCCCTTAAACAGGTGGTTTTTGATATCCATATTTGTGATCACCGCACCAAAACCCGACACATCCACATCATCAAAGTTCACTTGTTTCATTACCGTATCTACCAGGTAGTTCTTATAGCGGAAATGCATATTGTTCACCGTTATTTTATCGAACTGTATCTGCCATGGTTTACTCGGTTTGCCGTTGCTGGGCTTGCCGGGCGAACTGAAATAATCAATAATAAACTTAAGATTGCTGGCGCTGTCCTTGTATTTTTTGAGGTAAACATTGGCATTATCCAGCTTTATCTGGCTGAAATCGATATACCTGGATGTAAGACTGTTAAAAAGCGTGAAGCCGTTTATGCCAACCGTAAGTTTAGGCATACTTACCAGCGTGTCTTTTTGCTTATCAAGCACATAAAGGCTATCGACAACTACCGATGTAAAAGGCTTTAGATAGATGCCTGAAATACCAACTTTGGTATGCAGCTTTTGGGAAAGATAAGTTGTAGCTTTCTTAGCGGCCCACGTTTGCACCGGCTTGTACTGGAACACCAATAGCAGTATGCTGAACATCAGGAAAATGACCAGCACTATTATCAACGCTATTTTGAGTACTTTTTTAATAACTTTGCGCTATTTAATTATCAAATTATTGATTTAATGAGTTACTGGTTATCTAACGTTAAACACCGTTTTGAATACATAGTTTAACAGATAAAAAAATTCAATAAATCAATAATTCATTCAACAGTAATTCACAGATGCCCGTAATATTAGCCATCGAATCCTCATGCGACGAAACCTCGGCAGCCGTTTGCGCCGATGGCGTCATGCTGAGTAACGTTATCGCCAACCAAACCATTCATGAAGCTTATGGCGGTGTTGTCCCCGAGCTTGCTTCAAGGGTGCACCAGCAAAATATTGTTCCGGCAGTTCAACAGGCACTTGCGAAGGCAAAAGTAAGCAAAAATGATATTAATGCCGTGGCTTTTACACGCGGACCGGGGCTTTTGGGCTCGCTTTTGGTAGGCGTTTCATTCGCAAAGGCTTTTGCGCTGGCAAAAGACCTGCCGCTGATTGAAGTAAATCACATGCAAGGGCATATTCTGGCACATTTTATAGGCGATAATAAGCCATCGTTCCCATTCCTGTGCCTTACCGTATCCGGCGGTCATACGCAGATCGTTCTGGTGAAAGATTACTTTGACATGGAGATCATCGGTCAAACCAACGACGATGCCGCAGGCGAGGCGATGGATAAAACCAGTAAAATATTAGGCTTGCCCTATCCCGGCGGTCCGCTTATTGACAAACACGCGCGGCAGGGCAACTCCGATCGCTTTAAATTTCCCGAACCACAGATCCCCGGTTATGATTTCAGTTTCAGCGGGTTAAAAACGGCTATCCTCTACTTTATTCAGGATAATGTAAAGATGAACCCGAACTTTATTGAAGAAAACATTAATGATATCTGTGCGTCGGTTGAAAAACGCATCGCCACTATCCTGCTAAACAAACTCAAAAAAGCAGCTGATGACTATGGCATAAAAGATATTGCTCTGGCTGGCGGTGTATCCGCCAATACCGGTCTGCGCCAGGGCCTGATAGCATTAGGCGCACAAAACGGCTGGAACTGCTTCATTCCTAAAATGGAATACTGCACTGATAATGCTGCCATGATAGCAATTGCAGGTTATTACAAATACTTGGCTGGCGACTTTGTGGGGCAGGATATTGCGCCATTGGCAAGGATGCCGTTTTAAGAGCTTAGTTCATGGTTGATAGATCATGGTTCATGGCACAAAAACCACCCATGTCAGTTTCAATCGAACAAAGCATTGGCATACCTAAACAGCGAAAAAGAGATGTTCTGTACAAGCCAGTACAGCTACAAGTAATTGAAATGACTATACAAAGGCAACTATAATCCCTACCTTTGCCGTTTATTAAATAGCTTTGAATACCCGCGATACATCCAAAGAATATAATTTTGCTGCCGGCGAACTGCTGCTGGTGAACAAACCCTACCGGTGGACCAGCTTTGACGTGGTTGGCAAGATCCGCAACGCCTTTAAGCCGCTGAAACTAAAGGTAGGCCATGCCGGCACACTCGATCCATTGGCGACAGGCCTGCTGGTGATCTGCACCGGTAAGATGACCAAGCAGATCGACACCTTTCAGGCAGAGGAAAAGGAATATACAGGAACAATGGTTCTGGGCGCAACCACCCCGTCATACGATATGGAAACCCAGCCCGATCAGCAGTTTGATATCAGTCACATTACGGAAGAACAGATAAAAGCTGCCTGCGCACAGTTTTTAGGTGATATCCAGCAATATCCACCTGCACATTCGGCAGTGAAAGTTGACGGTGAGCGTTTGTATGAAAAGGCTCGTCGTGGTGAGGAAGTGGAACTACGACCGCGCAACGTTACCATTACCGAATTTGAAATAACCCGCATTGAATTGCCTGAGGTTGATTTCAGGGTGGTTTGCAGCAAGGGTACCTACATCCGTTCGCTGGTAAATGACTTTGGTAAGACTTTAAATAATGGCGCTTATCTTTCGCGATTAAGGCGTACCCGCAGCGGCCATTTTAATGTAGCTGATGCCTGGGAAGTAATGGAGCTGGTGACCATGATCCGAGAAAAGAAAATCGGCGAAATCCCATCAGTGGAATCAAATCAAAAATCGGTGTAATCACAACCAATGAAGATCTACCACAATATAAACGAATTTACACCGGTAAAAAATGCGGTAGTTACCATCGGCACGTTCGACGGTGTGCACCTGGGGCACCGCAAGATCATATCGCGCATTAAAGAACTGGCCGAAGAATGCAACGGCGAAACAGTGATCCTTACGTTCTTTCCGCATCCGCGTATGATCATCCATCCCGAAGATGAAAGCCTGAAGCTGATCAATACTATACATGAAAAAGCCGACCTGCTGCAGGAACTTGGCGTAGACCATCTCATCATCACTCCTTTTTCGCGCGATTTCTCCAACCAAACGGCTGAAGATTATATCCGCGATGTACTGGTGAACACCATCGGCACAAAAAAGATCGTGATCGGTTACGACCACCGTTTTGGCAAAGATCGCCTCGGCGGACTGAACGATCTGCTGAAATGGGCGCCCGTATACGGTTATGAAGTAATTGAAATACCCGAGCAGGACATTAACGATGTAGCGGTAAGCTCAACCCGCATCCGCAAGGCCTTGCTGGCTGGCGACATTCAACTGGCCAATGCCTTTTTAGGGTACCCGTTTTTTATCAGTGGCAAAGTGGGTCGCGGAGATAGGATTGGAAGGCAGATCGGTTATCCTACAGCCAATATTGTTATTGAAGAAACGTATAAGCTCATCCCCTGCGATGGCATTTACTCGGCCAAAGTAACGGTAAAGGGCGAAACACATAAAGGCATGGCTTACATTGGCACCCGGCCAACCATTAATGGCCTTACCCGCAACATAGAGGTAAATATATTTGATTTTGATGCCGATGTTTATGGTGAAGACATCCGCATGGAATTTTACCATTTTGTACGCGGCGATATTAAATTTACCGGTTTGGATGAACTGATCGTGCAATTGGCCAAGGACAAAGAAGATGTGCAGGAATTGATGAAGACCCTTTAGGGACGCATTGTGCGAACCATTATTCCCGTAATTTGTTATCATTGCGTTCCATGAGCTGTCATCCATGAACCATGAACTGAAAAAACTTAACCTCGATAAGCAGGAAAGCGACTTTTTGGATAAGACCATCGCTCACTGGGAGAAAGAAAACCTCCTGAGCAGCGAACAGGCCGAAAAACTACGCGCCACTTATGATACCAAAGGATTCGACTGGATGCGGCTGGCCAAGTACTCCTTTTGGATAGCACTGATCTGCGGCGCTGCCTCGTTCGCCTTCCTCATCGCCAGCGATGCGGTGATCAATCTACTGAAAAAGCTTTACTATACACCCGATATTATTATCAGCATTATTTCGGGTATTACCGCCGCGGTTCTTTACTATTTAGGCCGCAGGCGTGAGCGGTCAAGCCCCGAAAAGGTTTTCAGTAACGAGGCCATCATTTTTACCGGCGTTTTATTCACCGCAAGCTGTATTGCCTATCTCGGCAAGGCTATCGACAATGGCTCGGGGCATTTTTCGCTGCTGTTTTTGTTGTCCGTTTTTGTGTATGGCATACTGGCCTGGCGAATGGAGTCGCAATTGATCTGGTTGTTCGCGCTGGTTTCATTAGGCAGTTGGTTCGGTACCGAAACGGGCTATCAAACCCACTGGCACGACTACTTTTTGGGCATGAATTACCCACTGCGTTTTGTGGCTTTTGGCATTGTGCTGGTAACGGCCTGTTACATCCTGCGCAAGCGGCAATGGTTTCGGTTGTTTGATGACCTTACGTACGTAGTAGGGCTGCTGTACCTGTTTATGTCGCTGTGGCTGCTGAGTGTATTTGGCAATTATGGCAATATCGATAGCTGGTGGCACATCAGGCAGATCAGTCTTTTTTATTGGGGAATCATCGCAGCAGTATTTGCAGGCGGTTTTCTGTTTTACGGATTAAGAAACAAGGATGATATCGCCCGCGAATTCGGCATTACCTTCCTCATTATATTCATTTACACCAAATACTTCGAGTATTTCTGGGACCATACCAACAAAACGCTGTTCTTCGCCATGCTCGCCGCATCCTTCTGGCTCATCGGGCGCAAAGCTGAAAAGATATGGAACCTGAAACGATAACGCGCTTTTTTAACCACGGAGCGCGCGGAGTTTTACGCAGAGAACACGGAGTTTTTAAGGGGTTAAAACAGAAAACATTTTAAAAAATAAAACATCAACCTCTCAGCGTCTCTCTGTGTAAGTCGCTGTGACCTCTGTGGTTAAATACCACAATACAAATTAATGCTTAAAAAACACCAGATATATCTGCTTAAAGATGTGATAAGCCGCGAATGCGAAAAATAATATAGCTATACCGGTATTGATAAACCGGTTGCTGAGCGCGAATTTCTTCTGTATAAAGCGGGCAAACTTGGCATACAGAAACAGGCATAAAAAAGCGCCGCCCGCAGAGCCGATGCTAAAGACCACGAGGTCGAGCCCCGTGTCGTCTATCCACTGGTGGGTGATGAGGTAGGTACCGGTGATCATCCAGAAAGGAATCTGCATAGGGTTAAGGAAACCCAGCAGGATGCCGTATTTTATACTGGCCCGCTCTGAATAGGTCTTACTTTCAGGCACTTTGTTCCGGTGCATCCACGTTACAACGCCCAGTACACCAAACAAAACCACCATCACCCAGTCTATCACGGTATCAAGCCTCACCTGTGCCGATAGCCATTTTGCCGCGTGCATAATGAAGTAAGTAAAGAAAAACTCCACGCACGAGAAAGCAATAATAAACTGCATGGCCTGCTTCATGCCCCGGTTTATGGTAAGCTGTACCAGCGAGAGATTAATGTTGCCGGGCGGAATGTACCCCACAAAATTCGCAAACACGCCGAGGAAGAAGGTAAGAAATATCATCAGGTGCAAAGATAGGGCGCGGATGTGCAGATGTGCAAGTATTAAGATATGCAGCTATTGTTGGATGCACATTAAATAAAATCCGCACATTTGCACATCTGAAATCTGCACATGACAAAAATAGTTTCCCTGCTTGCAGCCGCTACCGAAATAGTTTGCGCCCTTGGCCTCGAAGACCAGCTGGTTGGTCGTTCACATGAATGCGACTATCCCGAAAATATAAAACACCTGCCGGTATGCTCCGAAGTGGCATTTGAAGATGGCCTGACCAGTGCCGAGATAGATAAAAAGGTAAAGGAGATATTAACCGATGCGCTGTCTGTTTACAAAGTCAAACGGGATGTGATAAAGGATTTGCAACCCGATGTGGTGATCACCCAAACCCAATGCGAAGTTTGTGCAGTGTCGTTGAAGGATGTGGAAGATGCGCTTTGTAACCTGCTGGATAAAGAAGCGCAAATCGTTTCACTTGAGCCGCATGACCTGAACGGCATTTTTGAGAACATAAAAGCCGTTGCCGCCGCTCTAAATGCCCCGGAAAAAGGTGAGGCGCTGTTGGAACTACTCCAGGAGAGGGTCGATCTCATCCGCCATAAACTCAAGTTTGTAGATAACCGTCCTACTGTTGCCTGCATCGAATGGCTGGAACCGCTAATGATATCAGGCAACTGGGTACCCGAAATGGTGGAAATAGCCGGCGGAAAAAATATCCTCGGCATTCCCGGTAAGCATTCGCCGTTCATCCAATGGGAAGATATACAACTGCATGACCCGGATATCATCATTGTAATGCCCTGCGGATTTTCTATCGAGCGTACCATGAAGGAGATCGACCTGCTGTTTAACCGCCCGGGCTTTTCACACCTTAAGGCAGTGCAAAATAACCAGGTTTATATCGCTGATGGCAACCAGTACTTCAACCGTTCGGGGCCGCGAATTGTGGATTCTATAGAAATACTGGCAGAGATCATCCAACCAAAGTTTTTCAGTTTCGGGTATGAAGGAGCTGGATGGATAAAGTTTTCCGTTTAATGATAAGGCCATCATTTATTCAATAAGCCATCGATTATAGTGGTGGTTTTCGTCACAAAATCCGGCGAAAAACCCTCCACGACATTAGCTATTTTCCCGTCTTTGCTTATAAAATAAAAAACAGGAGCCGAGTATATGCGATATGAGTTTATCATATCCGCGGCATCGCCGCAAACCGGGCTTTTGATGTGGTAAGTTTTTTTGAACGAAACCAGTGATGCCGTTTTATCCCTTGTGCTGATACTTACCAGCACAAAATCCCGGCCTTTGTACTTTTCATAAATGCTATCGACCGATGCAAGCGATTCCATGCATGCGCCGCAACCGATAAAGAAGCAGTCTATCATCACAACCTTGCCCTTAAGCTGTGCCAATGATAGCTGTTTGCCATCCGTAGTATGTAATGTCCAGCCGGGCGCCACTGTTCCGGGTGATAAATATGGCGGATTAACCTCTGCCTTGGGGAGATGATATCCGGCAGGGATTTGCATGGACGCTATATCGATGTTGTCCTGGTTGAATTTGTAGTCCGAATAAAAATATCCGTTGTAAATGTTTGTAATATTATTTCCGAATTCATTGGTTCGCTCTATTAATATAACGGCATCCACTAAGCCGGAGTGCTTATCAATAAACATATTTGCCAGAGAGTAGCAATGTTCTTTATTAATAACGGTGTCGTAGATATCAAATACAAGGTGATAGCAAACAGCGCCATTAATAGCAGTATCAGGAGCCATTACCGGCGGTTTTTTTTCAGGTCTGCTTTTTATCCACTTTAAAAAGGTAAGCAATGAATAGAATGTAGTGACTGTGCCGTGCTTTTTAATATCTCTTATTTCGTAAGTGCGGTCATCCGGTGCAATGAGAAATAAATTTTGCCCGTTATACAGATCGATAGCATGATACTTATTACCAGGCTGTTGTGTTTCGAGGCTAAACAGGTATCCAAAGTTGTTATCTCCGGGTGCTTTTTGAATTATATCCTTATGCAGCCTTATTGTAGTATCGTTGGTGAAGTCCTGTACTTTTTCAACGTATTGATAGCTGAAGTTTTTATAGCTCTCCAGTTTATTTATCGTTTTTTGAAGCATTGAAACCTGCGCGCTGCCTTTAATGCCCAACAAAAGAAAGGCAATACAAATAAATGGCCGAATAATTTTATTGAGGTTCATAATATGCGGATGATGAAATAAAAATATTGTCTTTAATTTTAGCTGATGAATAAGAACTTCATTTTTAACAATTTTTAACTACGTTTAACCAATATATTCTGAATTCCGACTTTCCTTTTTAAAATTTTTTAAAAAGTACCCAATCATCTTAAAAATTGTATATTAGTTTAAAATTCAATTTAAGCCAATATGCGTCTGCTGCTCATCAGTTTCCTGCTCACTGTTTCCGTAACAACCTTAAAGGCGCAAAATGCCGCTGATTTTGGTAGCCATGCTTTAAGTATTAGCTGGCAGGCCTTGCAGAATGATAACCCTAAAAAAGGCGAATCTTTAAACGAACTGACCATTACCAATAATGGTAAAACTGCATTACCGGTTTCGGGATGGAAATTGTATTTTAACTCGGCGAGGGGTATTCTACCTGCTGCAACTACAGGCAACGTCACATTTACTAAACTAAACGGCGATCTTTTCATTATCACGCCAACTTCAACTTTCTCCGGCATAAAACCCGGCGAGTCTGTCAAAATAGATTTCGTAAGCGATGAACTGGTTGTGAATATCAGCGATATGCCGGCAGGCTTTTATCTGGTATGGGATGCCACGCCTGATAAGGGTTATCCTATCGGTGACCCGAAAATATTGCCATTCTCACCAAACTACCCGGGATTGGTGACCACCGAGGTGATTTATCATCAGAACAAAGGGATTAAGGATATTCCTGAAGAGCAACTAACCAAGGTTTTTCCAACACCTGTAAGCTATAAGGAAACTGGAGGATATTTTACGTTGAATGCAGGTACAAAATATATCGTGGACCCCAAATTTAAAAATGAACTCAAGAATTTTCATTTTCCTGAAATCGGTCAAAATTCTTCAGCAAGGCCAACAAGTACTATCAGTATAAAATATATACCAGGTCTGGCAGATGAAGGCTACGAATTATCAGTACAGTCATCCAATATCACCATCAGCGCATCAACATCCGCCGGAGCTTTTTATGGGATTCAATCGTTGATTACTTTAGTAGCTCCTCGATATTACCATGAACTGTCCGGGGAGATTCAAATACCTTGCGTCGAAATAAAAGATTCACCCCGTTTCGCCTTCCGTGGCGTAGTACTGGATGTTGCCCGCAATTTCGAAAGCAAAAAGAATGTGCTGAAACTGTTGGATGCAATGGCCCTGTACAAACTGAATGTACTTCACCTGCATTTAACCGACGACGAAGGCTGGCGCATTGCCCTGCCGGATTTGCCTGAACTTACCAAAGTAGGTGCC
>JBQCIS010000180.1:0-18203 GCA_051953515.1 Mucilaginibacter sp. | reverse complement strand
AGAAGGCGCTGGAAGCTTTGGGCATCGAAGTAAAATCAGCCAAACTGGAACGTATCCCGCAATCGTGTATGAAAGTGAACGAAGAGCAGGCTGCTGACGTGCTGAAACTCATAGACAAGCTGGAAGAGGACGAGGACGTGCAGGCGGTTTATCATAATATGGAGGAATAAGCCCCTCCTAACCTCCCCTAAAGGGGAGGAAATATTAGCACTTTATTTAAATTCCTCCCCTTTAGGGGAGGCCAGGAGGGGCCAATGGCACTATTCACATCGCGCAAGCAGGGAAAAAAAGTTAAGGTAACATTTGCCAATGGCTTGCTGTTTGTTGAAAAGGAGGATGGCAAACAACAGGCTTTTCCGCTGGAGTGGTTCCCGAAACTGATGAACGCTACAGAGGATGAGCTTGCAGACTGGGAGCAAACCAGTAATGGCATACGCTTTAACAAGCTGGATACGGATATACCTTTATAGATATGAGATTTGAGATGTGGGATATGAGACAAAAAGCGCATTCAAATTTCACCTCTCAAATTTTACTTCTCAAATCTAAATAAATGACTTTCGAAGAGTTTTTCAAAAAGAAGAAGATAAGTCTGGCCGCATTGAAAACAGGCGATCCGGCCCTATATGCCGAATTTGAGACGCACTTTGCCCGTATGGGTGAGAAAAGCTTCGATCACACCAAAAAATACTGGTTCAATAAACTAAGGGCGCTGTATCCTGCGCCTGTTGAGCAAAAGGTAGAAAAGGTAAAGATGGATAACCCGCTTGCCGAGCAAACTATAACCGACAGTCTTGAACAGGCGGCGCCACAGCCCAAATTAGGTTTCACGCCAAAATTCAGGGCCGCGGCAGCACCGAAACCGGAAGAGCCATCCGCAGAAAAACCGGCCGAAGACACATCGGCGCTAAAACCTGTTTCACCAAAACCAGGTTTTACTCCTCGATTTAAGGCAGCTAATATGCCCAAACCTGCTGAGAAAGCGGAAGAAATACAGCCGGTAGAAAAACCGGTTGAAGAAAAGGCTATAGAAGATACCTCAGGGCCAAAACCTGCTTCGCCCAAGCCAGGTTTTACGCCGCGATTTAAGGCGGCTAATATGCCCAAACCTGCTGAGAAAGCTGAACAAATACCTCCGGTAGAAAAGCCGGTTGAAGAAAAATCTACCGACGACACCTCAGCGCCAAAGCCAGCTGCGCCGAAAGGCTTTACACCCCGCTTTAAAGCAGCAAATATGCCCAAAGCCGTGGGGAGTGAAACTACGGAAGAGAAACCTGCCGAAGAACAACCAACTTTAAAACCTGCGGAAGATACACAACCGCCTGCTGAAGCCCCTGCGCAAACAGATGCGCCGAAACCGGCTTATAAACCGCGTTTCAATGCAAAAAACTTACCTAAAAAAGGGGAATAGCTATTTTTGATTGGTTTTCTTTCCCTGTTGCCGCTTTTCATTACGCATTACAATAAATGCGTATACAGCGGTAAACAATACACCCGAAAGCACCGCTTTGATTAATGCATCGGTATAAATTTCTTTTGCAATGTATGTATTGTAAAAGAATACAAGAACGGTGTATAGCAAATACACCACCAATATCTTTTTGGCCATACGGCAAAGATAAAAAATCGGGCTGATTATAAATTAGCTATAATATTGGATGTATAAATAAGTGTGTTTGGTTTAGTTTTTGTAATCATTAATTAAAAACACACATTATGGCATCCTTAGCAAATAAAAAAGTGGCCATCCTTACGGAAGAAGGATTTGAGCAGGTAGAATTAACAAGCCCGAAGGAAGCATTGTTAAATGCAGGTGCAATGGTAGATGTTATATCACCCAAAAGTGGGCGAATAAAAGCATGGAATAAGACCGACTGGGGCATTGAGGTAGATGTAGATAAAGTATTAAGCGATGCAAATCCCGACGATTATGATGCGCTTATGCTACCCGGCGGCGTAATGAATCCCGATAAGTTAAGGCAGAATAAAGAAGCCGTTGCATTTGCGTCGGCATTTCTGGATGAAGATAAGCCGGTGGCCGCCATTTGCCATGGGCCGCAGTTGCTCATAGAAACCGGCCTGATAGGAGGGAGGAACATAACCTCTTACCCTTCACTGCAAACTGACCTGAAAAATGCCGGTGCACATTGGATAGACCAGGAGGTGGTGGTGGATAATGGCTTGGTTACCAGCCGTACGCCTGCCGATCTGCAAGCGTTCAATAAAAAAATGATAGAAGAAATTGCCGAAGGTGTGCACCACGACGCATAATGGTATTAAAGAGCATGTCTTTTTAATCAGGCTGACTCACACAGGATAGCGAAGAACCTGTTCATCTATAGAAGAAATAGGTCCACAGATTTTCCACTATTGATTAAAAAAGACATAACAGGCAGGATCAAAACTTTGGTCCTGCTTTTTTATTGACGCATTTTTGCATACAATCCAGTACTTTTATGGTCAATGTCTAAAAGTAAGGTTATCATTATCGGCTCTGGTATAGCAGGAATTGCAACGGCCATCAGGCTTGCCGTAAAAGGTTATTCCGTAGAGGTATTTGAAACAAATGACAAACCCGGAGGAAAATTAGCCGAGATCAGCAATAACGGGTACAGGTTTGATGCCGGGCCGAGCTTGCTCACCATGCCGAATTATATTGACGAACTCTTTCTTCTTACAGGTAAACAGCCTGCAGATTATTTCCGTTACCAAAGGCTGGCTACCATCTGCAATTATTTTTATGAAGATGGAACGCGCATTACCGCGTATGCTGATGAGCACAAACTGGCAGATGAAATTTCGAGAAAAACCACATTATCGGTAAAATCTATTGAAAAGCATATAAACTATAGCAAAAAGCTATATTGGCTTACGCATAGTGTTTTTTTAGAGCATTCGTTAAGTAGGATAAGGAATTTTTTAAGATGGGATGCGATCAAAGCGCTGTTCAATTTGTATAAGATCGATACCATGCGCACTATGCACGAGGCCAACAAAAGCTTTTTTAAGGATAGCCGGATAGTGCAGTTTTTTGACCGCTACGCTACCTACAACGGATCAAACCCGTACCAGGCACCTGCAACACTTAATGTAATACCGCATCTGGAGCAACATTTCGGCGCATATTTTCCGGAGGGTGGAATGTACAATATTGTATCGTCGCTGGTAAAACTGGCTGAAGGTTTGGGCGTGCATTTTCACTATAATTCGCCCGTTGATGAGATCATCCTGAAAGATAAAAAGGCAACAGGCATAAAGGCAGGCGGACAGATACATAAAGCTGATATCATCGTTTCCAATGCCGATCTTTGGCCCACCTATAAAAAGCTGCTAAGGCAATATCCGCATATCCATCCCCAAAAAAATTTACAGCAGGAACGCAGCAGTTCGGCCCTGATATTTTACTGGGGCATAAAGAAAAAGTTTACGCAACTCGATCTGCACAATATCTTTTTCAGTGCCGATTATAAGGCAGAGTTCGATCACCTCTGGCAGCAAAAAACTATTTACATCGATCCGACCGTTTACATCAATATCAGCTCAAAACAAAACCATACAGACGCCCCCGAAGGATGTGAAAACTGGTTTGTAATGATCAATGCCCCCGCCAATAGCGGGCAGGATTGGGAGGTATTAACAGATATTACGCGCCGGAATATTATCACCAAGCTCAGCCGACTGCTTGGCGAAGACATTAGCCGGCTAATTGTATGTGAAGATGTGCTTGATCCGCGGGGAATTGAAAGTAAAACATCTTCTTACCAGGGATCGATCTACGGCACAAGTTCAAACAGTAGGTATGCGGCATTTTTGCGGCATGCCAATCGCTCATCCAAAATAAAAGACCTGTATTTCTGTGGCGGCAGCGTACATCCGGGCGGTGGCATACCGCTTTGCCTGCTTTCGGCCAAAATAGTAAGCGACTGGATATCGCCTGCTTAAGTTTTATAATAATTTACCACATAGCCTACCCATTCCTTCATATAAAGATTCCACCCGCTGAGAATGCCCGGATCAGGGATGAGCAATGTCATATTAAAGGCACTGTTCCCGTTCGTATAAACGGAATATGGCACTACTTTGTAACCTTTATGCATAAAGATCATGCGCGCGCGCCGCATGTGATAATCTGAAGTGAGCAAAACATAGGGCGGCTTTAAACCCGCTTTTTGTATGATGGGTTTTGAAAAATCGGCGTTCTCAATGGTATTGCGCGAATTGCTTTCAATAACAATACAGCTATCGGGATAGTGCAGCGCTTCCAATTGCGTTTTCACCCATCGGGCTTCGCTAAAGGCATTTGGATTGGGATTGCCGTTGCCTCCGGTTATCATGATCTTGCGTACCTTGCCGCTGTTAAACAACTTTATACCTTCAATAAAACGGTCGGCATTCTCGTTAAAATAGCCTACGCCATGTTTATCTCCCGAAGAAAATCCCCCTAAAATGATCACGGTACTATAAACAGTATTGTTATTGGGCATTTCTGTTTCTACATTCCATACTTTGGCGTAAAGGTTAAGCAGCCATGGGCATGAGAAGAGGTATAGCAGTACAAGCGCCGTTATTAAAAGCCGGCGTTTGTGTTTAATATTTTTAGTTATTAAAGCACAGATGATCAATACACATATCCATAAAAATGGATAAACCAGGTAAACAAGCAGTTTAGACAGAAAAAAATACATGCGCTTATTATTTTAACGGCCTTGCCGCCACACCCTCTTTGGTGATAACTACCGGTTTTATCAAGCCATCCTTATCAAAGTATATATGATCGATGCAGGTTTCGCGGTGATTAGGATCTGTTTCCGTAAGTGGCCGGCGATGGTAAGCAATATACCATTCGTCTGTACCGGGCACGTTGATCATGGAATGATGACCTGCTCCCGTAGCGATATTTGGGTTTTGCTGCAAAACAACGCCAATGCGCTTAAACGGTCCGACTGGTGAATTGCTCATGGCGTATGCCACGCGGTAATTCGGTCCACCCCAGCCGCCTTCCGACCACATCAAATAGTATTTGCCTTTACGCAGAAACATCACCGGGCCTTCTACATAATTTTCAGGGGTGATGGATTTGAAAGTTTCGCCATCCGCAAACGGAATAAAGCCGGTGAAATCCTTATTCAGCTTAGCGATATTGCAATGCTGCCAGCCGCCGTAAATAATATAGTACTGGCTGTCCTTATCCTTAAAAATAAACTGATCGATAGGCTGTGCGCCGTTATGGATCTGCCCGATAAGCGGTTTACCTAAATAATCTTTAAATGGCCCCTGCGGCTTATCCGAAACGCCAACGCCTATGCCGCCGATCTCTTTCTTATCGTCATGAATATCATTCGCGCCGAAAAAGAAATAGTATTTGCCGCCCATTTCGGTCACGGCTGGCGCCCACATGGCTTTGTGTGCCCATTTAATGGCAGCAGTATCGATAATATCGCTGTACTTTGTCCAGTGCACCAGGTCGGGCGATGACCATGCATCCATGTGCACCTGCTCTTCATACGGTGCCGAGTAGGTTGGGTATATCCAGTACAGGTGGTTAAATATTTTGGCTTCCGGGTCGGCATTCCAGCCGGGAATAACCGGGTTGCCTGAGGTCTGCTTTTGCTGCGCAGATGCAGAAAGCGACAAACAAGCAGGAATGCAGATACAAAAAATCGTTTTACTAAATAGATGTTTTATAGCCATTATAAAGTTGTTTTTTGACGGTAAATTACTGCTGCAATTTAATTCTTATAAAGCGGGGATGGTAATGGTGGCCAAACTTTTTAATATCGTTAAAGAAATTCATCGATATTACATTGTAGCTGATGAGCAACTCGCCGGGGTTGGAAAGGTTGGTATGCGCCTTGGCGTTATAAGGGATAAAGTTTTTGTTCTGCGAATTTTCGGGCGTGGTATACAGCTTAATCACCGGACCGAACGGCCCCTGAGGGCTTAAGCCCAACCGCATGCCTACATCGTTCCCCAAACCATCCGTCTGAAAAACCAGTGCATAGCGGCCATCAGGCAGCGGGCTTACGCTCAGCTCATGCGAAACGCGGTTGGTTACTTCGGCGATCTTGGTAATATCAGTATTCCAGGCTGAGCCATCCCAATAGCGCCATTTGCTAAAATCCTCATAATCCTGCGGCAACACGCGGGCAACCAGCAGGCTTAAATGTTTAGGGCGCGTGCCGTATACATAAATGTAGCCATCCGGATTGGGCGCGCCTGCGCTTTTGGTATTCACAAACACAGCCGAGCCTAATACGCCGTAATCATCCGGCGTTTTGCCGGGGATAAAGAACGGCGTATCCATCTGTTTCTGGTCCTTAAATGGCGGCTTGCTGCCTTTCGGCAGGACAATTAGCGCCGTACCGTGCTCGTCGAACGAAAAGGCATCGTTATCCTTCAGCCATTTCACCCTGAAGGCATGGATGTATATTTTGCCGTTTGCCGGATTTACAAAACCATCGCCCAGCCAGTAAAAATCTTTTGGTTCAGCCTTTGGAGTGTTCGGGTTGAAGAATGTTGCGGGGCTGCCATCCGGGTTCTTCGCATACACAAATTTGATATGATCATTAGACGGCACACCATCTACAAAAGCGCAGGTATTGTGTACCAGCACGTAACCCGGTTGCGGAATATCGTTTACCACATCGCCTATCATGGTATCGCTGAAGATGAACATGGTTTTGGTGTGATTGCCCGGCCGGTCGTCGCCATTCAGGGGGATAGAGTATATGCCGTCGGCCCCAAACCAACCATAATTACGCACAAAAAGGTTTGTCCATTCAGGCGCGGGTTCAGCGGTAAATTTCAGGTGGACGGTATCGGTGTTTTTCGGCCACGTTTGCGCGAAACATTTACCGGCAAATACAACAAAGGCCATCACTATCGCGACAGCCATTGTTTTTGAAATATTTTGTTTGGAAGCATTCATGCTTTGCCTGCTTTTTATCATTTTCTATTAAAAAGCTACGGAAAATCAACCGTTAAACTACAAGGCTACTAAATTTTTAATATGCTGATTTTCAATAAGTATACCTAAATTATCTGTTGCGTTTTGTAGCATTGTAGCGCATGATACACAGCTACGCCTGCTACAAACGCTACACAACCGGCAGTTAAATATATTAACCCAGGATTGCCTCTAACTTCCAATCACTACTTCTTCTTTATCCCGTAATGATCGTTCATCAGCGTTACAAATAAACCGCCAGGTAATATCGATTTAAGCGTTACCGCAATGGTTTGGCCAAATGCACCGATCAGGTAGTTATGTTTAGGGTTCGATTTCTCTACTATCTTCACTATTTCAGCGCCCAGTTTTGCCGGATCAGCGCCAACGCTTTCATCTTTCTCCATCGCGGCTACTGCTGCTTCAAACTCGCCTTTCAGCTTGTCATTTTTCAGCGGGAACGGCGCTTTTTCGCGGTTGCCGGTGAAATCGGTTTTAAAGTCGCCCGGGTTAATCACCACCACTTTTACACCTGTATTTTTCAGCTCCATGCGCAAGCTTTCAGAGTAACCTTCAATCGCGAATTTTGATGCGCTGTACAATCCCTGGTAAGGCAGCCCGAACAAACCGGCCAGCGAACCGGTGTTGATCACCAGGCCTTGTCCTCTTTCTATCATGCCCGGCAATACGGCGCTGCTCACGCGTACCACACCAAAAAAGTTAACCTCAAACTGTTTCTTTGCCAGTTCTACAGGCATGGCATACAGCGGCCCGGTTATACCGTTACCCGCGTTGTTTACCAATACATCTATCTTGCCTTCGGCTTTTGTTACCTTGTCTACAGCGGCTTTTACAGATGCATCATCGGTAACATCCATTTCGAGCGCGTTAAAAGGTACATCCTTCATTTTTTTCAGGTCGCGGCTGGTGCCGTAAACAGTATGACCGGCGGCTTGTAATGCTTTCGCCGTAGCAAGTCCCAGGCCTGATGAAGCGCCTGTAACAAGAATTACTTTTTTCATTTTTGTCGAGGTGAATAATTTGGGCATAAACATAATGATTTAGGTTGAGAAGATGGTTTGGGAAATGAATTTTGTGGGAAGCTATAAATATAAATTTTCATTTTAAACACAGCATTCCCGCAGGGCTTCTGCCGGGAGACCCTGCGATGACGGTAAAGCGCCCAATATTCCCAAAAGCTCTATTTTGATTTAGCCCTCGATTAATTAGTAATTGTTTTCTAATTTTAGGTTTAATTATCTGCCTAACCTATGCCTAAAAAGATTGTCGTTATTGAAGACGATGATGATATACTTGAACTAATGCGGTACATACTTGAAGATGAGGGATACCACGTACTCGCATCAAATAAATTTGAACGTTTGGATTCTATTGCGCAGCACCAGCCCGATCTTGTACTGCTTGACAACCGCATGCCCGGCGAGCATGGCCATGTGATTTGCTCCCGAATTAAGTCGCACCTGCCCACCAGGCACATCCCTGTTATACTGATTTCGGCAACGTGCGACCTTGATCAGATAGCGCAAAGTTGCAACGCCGATAGTTTTCTGACCAAGCCATTCGATCTTAACGACTTGTTAAGTCTTGTTAAACAATACGCCTGAAATGGCGCTGAAAACTTTGGCTCCAAATCATTTAACAATTTTTAACAAAAAAATCAGGTGTTGCGGTTGACAAACCATGCAGGTCTTTTTAACTTTCGCACCGCATAAAAAGAGTAATCATGGAAGAAATGACTAATGGTACACAGCCACTTACGCCGGAAACCCCAACGGCAAGCTCGTCGTACGGAAGCGATATTCGCGCCATAAATGAGATGATCCACCGTGAGAGTGCCTTTATCGATCTGTTAAGAATGGAGATGGACAAGGTGATAGTGGGTCAGAAATATATGGTAGAGCGCCTGATGATCGGTTTACTGGCCGATGGGCACATCCTGCTGGAAGGCGTACCCGGGCTGGCAAAAACGCTGGCTATCAATACGCTTTCAAAAGCCATACAGGCCGATTTCAGCCGTATTCAGTTCACACCCGACCTGTTGCCTGCCGACTTACTGGGTACCATGATCTACAACCAGAAGAAAGAAGAATTTGTGGTACGTAAAGGCCCGCTGTTCGCCAACTTTGTTCTGGCCGACGAAATTAACCGTGCGCCTGCCAAAGTGCAGAGCGCGCTGCTCGAAGCCATGCAGGAGCGCCAGGTAACCATCGGCGATAATACCTTCCCGCTGCCAAAACCGTTCCTGGTACTGGCAACGCAAAACCCAATTGAACAGGAGGGTACCTACCCGCTGCCCGAAGCACAGGTTGACCGTTTTATGCTGAAGGTAGTGATCGGCTACCCAACCAAGGAAGACGAGAAACGCATTATCCGCTCCAATATATCCCCACAAGGCTTTGCTAAAGTGAACCCGGTAGTGCACCCTGAGGATATTGTGAAAGCCCGCAAAGTAGTGCGCGAGGTGTATATGGATGAAAAGATCGAACAATATATCATCGATATTGTGTTCGCCACCCGTTTCCCTGAGCAATACAAACTTTCAAAATACAAAAACCTCATCGGCTTTGGCGCTTCGCCGCGTGCAAGTATCAACCTGGCGCTGGCGGCAAAGGCGTATGCCTTTATCAAACGCCGTGGTTATGTGATACCTGAAGACGTAAGGGCCATCGCCCACGACGTGCTTCGTCACCGTATCGGCTTAACCTACGAGGCCGAGGCTGAAAATATCACTTCGGAAAGCATTGTTACCGGTATACTCAATGCCATTGAGGTGCCATAAGCCCCACCCAAACCCTCCGCGGTAGGGAGGGCTTTAAGAAAGGCAAATTCAAGACATACTAAAATTCAAATATTCCAAAAAGTCTCCCCTAACAGGGGAGATTTAGAGGGGACTGATGATGGATACAAGAGACCTGCTAAAAAAAGTACGGAAGATAGAGATCAAAACCCGCGGTTTAAGTAACCACTTATTCTCGGGCGAATATCATTCTGCTTTCAAGGGTCGTGGTATGGCCTTTAGCGAGGTGCGCGAATACCAGTTGGGCGATGAAATACGTACTATAGACTGGAATGTTACCGCGCGCTTTAACCATCCTTACGTTAAGGTTTTTGACGAGGAACGCGAGCTGACCGTAATGCTGCTGGTAGATGTGAGCGGATCTGAAAATTTTGGCACTGTAGTACAACAGAAACAGGACATCGCCGCCGAATTATGTGCTGTTTTGGCCTTCTCTGCCATACAGAACAATGATAAAGTGGGCGTGATCTTCTTCAGCGATAAGATAGAGAAATTCATCCCGCCGAAAAAGGGCCGTTCACATATCCTGATGATCATCCGTGAGCTGATCGATTTTAAGCCGGAGAACAAGGGTACCGATGTTGCCGAGGCGCTGCATTATTTTACCGGGGCCATCAAAAAAAGAAGCACAGCTTTCATCATCTCGGATTTTATGAGCCCGAAGTTTGACGATCAGCTCAAGATCGCCAATAAAAAGCACGACATCGTGGCCCTGCGCCTGTACGACAAGCATGAGGAAGAGTTCCCGAACCTGGGATTGATACCCCTAAAGGACGGCGAAACCGGCGAAATACAATGGATAAATACCAGCGACAAGCTGGTGCGCACCACCTATAGAAACGCGGCAATAGCGCGCAACAAAAAACTGGACGAAACATTTAAGCGCGCCGGGGTGGATTACACCAGCATCGGCACGCATCAATCATACGTACAGCCATTAATGACATTATTTAAACAACGGGGGAGCAAGAGGTGAAACGGTATTTAAGTTATTTATTTATATTTATTTTTACCGGCTTCGCCCTTAAAACCAATGCGCAGAATGTAAAGGTTGAGGCGAAGGTTGACAGGGTTTCTGTACCGATGGGCGACCAAACCACCTTGCGCCTTATTGCCCATGTTCCGGCCAAAAGCGAAATTCAGTTTCCGGTAATTGCCGATAGCATAGGCAAAATACGTATTGTGAAAATGAGTGCCGACAGCACTGCGGATAAGGATGACCCTAACACGCAGGTGATCTCGCACAATTACACTATTACCGGTTTTAATGCAGGTACTTATACCATTCCGGCTTATACTTTCCATACAAAAACCGGCGCTTATACTACCGATAGTTTGGTTGTTCAGTTTAAGCCGGTTGCGGTAGATACCACCAAGGCATTTTACGATATTAAACAGCCGCTGGCAGTTGATTACAACTGGTGGGATTGGATAAAAGACCATTGGATATGGGTAGTATCAGGTCTGGTGCTCATTCTGGTTGTAATCTATATTACCTGGTACGTTTCGCGCAGGTATGAGAAAAAGCCAATATTCCAGGCGGTTAAAGTGGTATTGACGACAGACCAGATCGCCATGAATAAGCTCAACGAGCTCAGGGCCAAAAACCTGTGGCAGAATGGCGACGTAAAAACATTCTATATCGAGCTAACGGACATTTTGCGCGAATACCTCGAAAAACGCTACGCCATACAGGCGCTTGAGCAAACCACCGAAGAGATATTCGCCAGCCTGAAACCCAAACAGCTTCCGGCTGATGCCAGTGGTAAACTAAAAGATATCCTGGTACTGGCCGACCTGGTGAAATTTGCCAAAGAAAAACCTGTTGGTCCTGAAAATGAGCAGAGCATGACCAATGCCGTCGACTTTGTTCAGCAAACCAAAGAACAAATAAAACCTGTAGAAAAAGAGGAGTTGCCGAAATGAACATATTCAGCGGAATAGAATTTGCGTACCCCGGCTTTTTCTGGCTGCTCCTCATCATCCCGCTGATGGTGGCGTATTATTGGTGGCGCAACCAGCAGTTACAGGGCTTCATGGGTATGTCAACCACCAAAGCATTCGCGGTAGCGCCCAAAAACTCCATGAATGTATGGCGGCATTACAGCATTGTACTGCGCTGCCTCGGCGTGGCATTCATCATCCTCGCGCTGGCCAGGCCGCAAACCGCGTTCAGCTGGCAGAACTCTACTACCGAAGGTATCGATATCATGATCGCGCAGGATATTTCGGGCAGTATGCTTTCGGAAGACTTTAAGCCTAACCGTATGGAAGCCGGCAAGAATATCGCCATCAACTTTATCGAAAATCGTCCGGATGACCGTATCGGCCTGGTGGTTTTCAGTGGTGAGAGCTTTACACAGTGCCCGCTCACCATCGATCATGAGGTGCTCATCAATCTTTTCCATGATATTAAGAACGGGATGATAGATGACGGCACCGCCCTGGGCGATGGTCTCGCTACAGCCGTTAGCCGGTTAAAGGATAGCCAGGCAAAAAGTAAGGTGATCATCCTGCTTACCGACGGCGTAAACAATATGGGCTCTATTCCCCCCATCACCGCTGCCGAAATTGCCAAGCAGTTCGGCATAAGGGTTTACACGGTTGGTTTGGGTACCAATGGCTCGACCCCATATCCGTTTAAGGATCAGTTTGGCAACATTCAGTACCAGATGATACCGGTGCAGATAGACGAAGCCGCGCTCACCAAAATAGCAAACATTACCGGCGGGCAGTATTTCAGGGCGAGGAATAACATGGAACTATCCGAAATATACAAACAGATTGATAAGCTGGAAAAGGTAAAGATAGCCGTTACGCAATATCACAAACGTACCGAGCGTTTCCTGCCTTTCGCGCTTATCGCGCTGCTGTTATTATCGGCTGAATTTGTTTTGGGTAATACCATTTTTAAAGGAGCATTAACCTGATGTTACGTTTCGGACATAGCGAGTTGTTGTGGGCATTGGTACTGGTACCGGTACTGATCCTGCTGTTTTTGGCCGTGCGCAGGTGGAAACGCAAGGCCCTTGAAGCATTTGGCGACAGGACGGTGATCAGCCGTATCATTCCCGACGTTTCGTTCAAACGCCCTACGCTTAAGTTTATCCTGTTCATCATCGCCTACGGTTTATTGATCATCGGGCTGTCTGATCCGCAGATCGGCACTACTACCGATGATACCAAGCATAAAGGTTCGGATATTATGATTCTGCTCGACGTATCCAACAGTATGCTCTCGCAGGATTTCGCGCCCAACCGTTTGGAGAATGCCAAAATGGCCATCGCGCAGTTGATAGACCACCTGCATGACGACCGCATCGGCATCGTCGTTTTCGCAGGCGAAGCCTATGTACAATTGCCCATGACGAATGATTATTCGGCAGCCAAACTGTTCCTCGGTACTATCAACACCAACATGGTTCCGGTGCAGGGTACTGCCATTGGCGCGGCGATAGACATGGGCATGAAATCCTTCGACTTTAAGGACGGTGCCTCCAAAGCCATGATATTGCTTACAGACGGCGAGAACCACGAAGATGATGCGGTAACCGCTGCTTCTGCCGCGCATGACCGTGGTGTGGTGATCCACGTTGTGGGATTCGGCTCAACCCAAGGCTCGCCGATACCGATCTATGATACTAACGGGAAAGAAACCGGCTTCCATACCGACAGCGCGGGCCACACCGTAGTAAGTAAGCTGAACGAAGATATGTGCCGTGAAATAGCGCTGGCAGGTGCCGGTACTTATTTCCATGCCACAAACGCCAACAGCGGTTTAGGCTATGTAATGAACCAGATTGGCAAAATGAAGCAAAAGGCTTTCGATACCAAAACATTCAAGGATTTTGAAGACCGTTTCCAGTTTTTCCTGGTGCTGACGCTGGCCTTGCTGGTAATAGAGTTTTTCATTTCCAACAGAAAGAGCGAGCGCCTGAGCAAATTAAAATTGTTTGAAGTACGGAAGGAAGAAGAAGAAGTATGAAGCAATTCATTTTAGGCATATTGATGGTATGGTGCACTACAGCGCTTTTTGCCCAGAGTAAAAAAGGCCTGCTGCATAAGGGTAATCAATTATACGAACAGAAGAAATATAAAGAGGCCGAAGCCTACTACCGCAAGGCCGATACCGACAAAAAACAACCCGACCTTACCGGCAAATTCAACATGGGCGATGCTATGTACAAGCAGAACAAGTTTGATGATGCCGCGCAGGATTTTACAGACATTGCTGCGCAAAAAAATGCCAGCTCGCAGGTAAAGGCAGAAGCATACCATAACCTGGGCAACTCGTTGCTGTCAAAAAAAGATTACCAGAACAGCATTAACGCTTACGAAAAATCGTTACTGAACAACCCGAAAGACGATGCTACCCGCTATAACTTAGCCTACGCGCAGGAAATGCTGAAAAAACAGCAGAATAAGAACAAGAACAAAGGCGGCGGTGGCGGCGGAGGAGGAGGTGGCGGCTCCAATAACCAGAACAAGCAGAATCAGAACAAAAATAACCAGGATAAGAACAAAAATAACCAGGATAAGAACAAACAAAACCAGCAGCAGAACCAACAGAATCAGCAAAATCAGGATAAACAGAACCAGCAGCAAAAAGATCAGCAACAGCAACAGCAACAGCAGGACCCTAACAAAATATCCAAAGATGATGCGCAACGCATGCTGGACGCGCTGAACGACCGTGAAAAGAACACACAGGACAAGCTAAAGAATAAAAAGTTAAAAGGCGGCAAGATGCATATTGATAAAGATTGGTAATCTTGCTATTTTGGAAAGATCAATGAAAAAGGCGCTCGGCATATCGGCATTTTTACTGTTGTGGACAACCTTACTGTTTGGCCAGGCAAAATTTACAGCTACGGCAAACAAAACCACCGTTGCCATGGGCGAACCTTTTGAGGTTGATTTCGTGATCAATGCCAATGGCGATCGCTTTACGCCACCCAATTTTGATGGCTTCCAGGTGGTATCCGGCCCTAATTATTCCACTATGGAAAGTATGGTGAACGGCGTTACCACCTTTAGCAATACCTATAGCTTTATGCTGGTAGCCTCAAAAGAAAATACATACACCATAGGCGCCGCCGCTATTTCGGTAAACGGCCATACGCTGTTAAGCAACTCGCTCAGGATAAAGGTTAAAGGTCAGGCTTCGCCGCAAGCGCAGCAGCAGGCGCAGCAACAGATGATGCAGATACCCGACCCGTTTGCTGATGATAACAGCAAGAATAATAGTCCGCCGCAGGTAGATACCAAAGACCTGCCTAAAAACGTGTTCTTAAAGGCCGAAGTTGATAAAACCCGCGCCTATGTAGGTGAGCAGATAAAAGTTTCTTACAAGCTTTATACACGCCTTGATATTGCAGGCGGCCAGGTAGACAAAGCACCCGATCTGAACGGTTTCTGGAACCAGGATATAAAACCGCCGGTTGGGCAAAAGCCATCATGGACAACTGAAAACATAGGCGGTAAAAAATTTGCTGTTACCACTATTAAGCAAAGCATCGTTTTCCCCCAGCACGCCGGCGAACTCACTATCGACCCGTTATCAATGGTGATTGTGCTGCAAATACCCGTAAAGAGCCTGTTCGATTCGCCTTTCGGCGATTTCAGGCAGATGAAATATGCGGTAAAAAGCTCGCCTGTTACCATCCATGCTGCAGCGCTGCCAACCGCAGGCAAACCAGCTAATTTCACCGGCGCGGTGGGTAATTTCTCGGTGTACAGCGATGTGGATAAAACACACCTGAAGGCTAACGAAACGCTAAACTATACCTTCGAAGTTTCAGGCAAGGGCAATCTTAACCTCATCAACGCGCCAACCATCACCCCGCCGGGCGATTTCGACAAATATGACCCTAAGACAACCGATCATGTAGTGGTTGATGCGGCAGGTGTTTCAGGTTCGCGCCAGTTCAGTTATTTATTAATGCCGCGTCATCAGGGCGATTATACGCTTACACCGGTTGGCTCGTTCAGCTACTTTAACCCGGCCACAAACAGGTATGTAACCATCCCGGCAAAATCATTCAATATAAAAGTTGATAAAGGCGACCAATCAGGCGCCGCCATGACCGTGTTCAACTCGTCTGATCAGCAGGATGTGAAAACGCTGGGTAAGGATATCCGGTATATCAAAACATCTTCGCCTGATATTTATAAGAATGGCGCAGGTTTCTTCGGCTCAGTGGGCTATTACCTGCTGTTTCTGTTAGGCCCGCTTGCTTTTGGCGGCGCACTTTACTACCGCAACTGGAATAACAAACGCAACAGCGATGTGGTACAGGTTAAAAGCCGTAAAGCAACCAAAGTTGCTGCAAGGCACCTGGCACAAGCTCATGCCGAGCTGGCTACAGGCAATAAAACCGCGTTTTATGAAGCCGTTGCAAAGGGCTTGTATGGCTACTTAAGCAATAAGCTGAATATACCGGTGTCCGACCTCAACCGGGAGAACATTGAGGAAAAGATGAAGGCACGGTCGATAAACGAACACACTGTGAAGCAGCTTACCGAAACGATGGATCTGTGCGAAATGGCGCGCTTTGCCCCGGTTTCGGGCATATCGCAGGAAGAAGTGTTGGAGAAAGCAAAAAATATTATCAATGAGATCGAAGAGAAAATTTAACGGGGTATTGGGCAGTCTTTGCCTGCTGATGCTGCTGGCACTGCCTTTGTTTTCAATGGCTGATGATAATTCTTCGCTCTATGAGCAGGGTAATGCGGCTTATGCAAAAGGCCAGTACCAGCAGGCGGCTAACGATTATCAGAAGATCGTTAATGCCGGTTACCAGTCGGTAGAAGTATATTTCAATCTTGGTAATGCTTATTACCGTTTGGGCGATATCCCTTCGGCGATACTCTATTATGAAAAGGCCCACAAGCTTGCACCAAGCGACGAAGACATAAACTTTAATATCCATTACGCCAACGCGCGCACCAGCGATAAGCTGGAACAGGTGCCCGAATTCTTCGTAACCAAATGGTGGGAAAACTTTATCCTGTTTTTCTCTGTAAACACCTTAGCTGTATTGAGTATTCTGTGCATGCTGGGCGGGTGCGCGGTTCTGATCCTTTATTTGTTCACCAATTCGTTCGTGGTAAAGCGCTCGTCGTTTTACGCGGGCATCGTAGCCATACTTGTGGGCATTGTGTTCGTGTTTATGGCCAACCAGCAGGAACGCTATTTTGCAGGTCACCAGCAGGCCATTATATTCGGCAATTCGGTAACTGCCAAAAGTACACCCGACGCTAATGGTAAGCCGCTGTTCATTGTTCATGAAGGCACCAAGGTAAATGTACTGCAGCAGAACGATACCTGGATGGAAGTTGAGCTCCCTAACGGCAACGCCGGGTGGATAGCCGTAACTGACGCTAAAGATATTTAACCGCTATTTATTTTTGTGGTATTTATGCCCTTAAATGTGAATGAATACCGGGGATACGCGCTGCACTTTTTTACGGTATAACGATTTTTGTATCAGATGTTCCGTTTATCAGCGGTAAACCGGATCATTAAGGAGATTTATCCGGGGACATTAAATATATTATTAGCCGTTACTATCCGTTACAACCACAAACGAAAAGCTCCCTTTACCCCAGGGAGCTTTTTTCATTTTGTAAAATGCAGCCATTTACACACTTAAATCAAAACGTGTTATAAAAATATTATAACATTACCATCGGTAATCTGTTAATTTGCTACAAACCCATATTTACCTGTCATGAAAAGAATTTCGCTTGCAATTTTTCTTGCATTGTTTGCTGCGTACGCATTTGCACAAAACGACCTCCAGGTTAAAATTTCAAACGGCACCTTACAGGGTGTGCGCGATTCTGCCGGGATACGTTCTTTTAAAGGCATCCCTTACGCACAACCGCCTGTTGGCAACCTCCGCTGGAAAGAACCGCAGCCACCCCAAAACTGGAGCGGCATACTTATAGCCGATCATTTTGGTAACCAGGCCATGCAAAAACGAATCTATAGCGATATGATATTCAGGAGCTCAGGTGTAAGCGAAGATTGTTTATACCTGAACGTATGGACGCCCGCAAGATCAGCAAAGGAAAAACTCCCGGTACTGGTATACTTTTACGGCGGCGGCTTTATGGCTGGTGATGGTTCGGAGTACCGTTATGACGGCGAAAGTTTAGCTACCAAAGGTATTGTTACGGTTACCGTCAACTACCGTTTAGGCATTTTTGGTTTTCTGGCACATCCTGAACTAACGCAGGAATCGCCGCATCATGCTTCGGGTAACTATGGCCTGCTCGATCAGCATGCCGCATTGGAGTGGGTGAAAAAGAATATTGCTGCCTTTGGCGGCGACCCGGATAAAGTAACCATCGGCGGCGAATCGGCAGGCTCTATGTCGGTATCGGTGCAGGTGGCATCACCATTGTCAAAAGGGTTATTCAGGGGAGCGATAG
>JBQCIS010000179.1:0-8739 GCA_051953515.1 Mucilaginibacter sp. | reverse complement strand
GCACCTATTCGGTAGTGCCACGCATCCCCGGTGGGGAGATCACTCCTGAAAAGTTGATCGTTATTGGCCAGGTTGCACAAAAATATGGCTTGTACACCAAAATAACCGGCGGCCAGCGTATAGACATGTTCGGCGCGCATGTAAGCGATCTGCCGGATATCTGGGAAGAACTGATCAATGCCGGTTTTGAAAGCGGCCATGCCTATGGCAAGGCCCTGCGTACAGTAAAAAGCTGCGTTGGCAGCACCTGGTGCCGCTTCGGCTTGCACGACAGCGTTTCGTTCGCCATTGAAATTGAAGAACGTTACAAAGGCATCCGCGCCCCGCATAAATTAAAAGGCGGCGTAAGCGGCTGCATTCGCGAGTGCGCTGAAGCACAGGGAAAGGATTTTGGCATTATTGCTACCGAAAAAGGCTGGAACCTATACGTATGCGGCAACGGCGGATCGAAACCGGCGCATGCGCAATTACTCGCCGCCGATATCGACAGTAAGACCTGTATCAAATACCTGGACCGCTTCCTGATGTTCTATATCAAAACTGCCGACCCGCTTACACGTACCGCCACTTGGCTGGATAAGATGGAAGGCGGTATGAGCTACCTGAAAAATGTGATAATAAACGATAGCCTGGGCATTGCCGAAAAGCTGGAAGAAGAAATGCAGTTGCTGGTTGACAGCTTCCACTGCGAATGGAAAGAGGTGGTAAATAACCCCGAATTGCGCAAACGCTTCGCACACTTTGTTAATTCTCCCGAAGAAAAAGACCCTACAGTAAAATTTGAAAGCATGCGCGAACAGATCAAAGCATCTTGGTAATAATTAGCTAACCTAAAAAACATACAACAATGGAAATATTAACCGAAATAGAATGGATGCTGGCCTGCTATACGGATGATGTACCCGAAAATGGCGGCGCCTGTGTAAAACATGGCGATGAACAAATAGCTATTTATAATTTCAGTCGTCGCGGAGAGTGGTTTGCTACACAAAATCTGTGCCCGCACAAACAACAAATGGCGTTATCACGAGGCATGATAGGCAGTTCTGGCGAAACCTGCGAGCCGAAAGTTGCCTGTCCTTTTCATAAAAAAACCTTCTCGCTTTTAAGCGGCGAGTGCCTGAGCGGCGACGATCTCCAGATAAAAACCTATCCCGTAAAAGTTGAAGACGGCAAGGTGTACGTAGGTATTGCTTAAAAAATCACCCCAAATAGTCCATTAAACTAATACATCCGGGCGGGATCTTTATCCCGCCCTGGATTACCTATGTCTTTTAATGAAGTTCATTTTACCTGAAAAATCCATCAAACCACCTGTCAGTAAAAATCTCATTGCAGCGCTTATTGCCTTGCTGACAATACCGGTTACAGCGCTCGCACAAACCAACGTGCCCACCATATCGCCAGACTCGATTATATATAAGGGCGATCTGTATCAGAAAGTAAAATCGAAGTCGATGTACCCGAAAGCGGTTGGTTATTTAAGTTTTATTTTACCGCTGGAAACTTTGCAGAACGGTACATTTACGTCGAATTTTGATCACCATACCACCAGTATCGGGTTTCCGGTTGGTATAAATGTTTTATATAACAACCGGTTTGGTTTCAGCTATGAGTTTACGCCAACGGTAAAAGCATCGGGTGGCACCAGCAAGATGAGCAACCTGCTATTTGATCCGGGCACCATGTTTCGTTTCGATCATGGTTTTACCTTTATTTCACGCCTGGCTTTTGAAACTTCCGGCCGCTATGGGTTTACGCCTGTATTCAACCAGGTTTACGTGCGCACTAAGGATGTAAATTATTTTGTGGCACTGTCGCTTCCCGCACGTTTTGGCAACAGCCAGGCAGCATCCATCGGCCTTAACCTGCAGATAGGTTTTACTTTTAACTAATTTTTTGAGGCGCGCGATGCGCCAGGCAGAGATTCCTGCTTTTGTTTACAAACAGCTGGCCGACTGTACGAGCGTTGATAAAGCCTCCGGATTAGAAATGGCTATATTTTTTCCAGACACGCTGATTAACTGCTCGTTTATCAGTTCGTTTATCATCCTGAACACCGTCTCGTAAGTTGCACCTGCGAACGATGCCAGGTCCTGCCGGCTCAGGCGCATGTTAATGAAGCCTTCTTCATCAAGCCCGAATTGTTCTTTAAGTTTAAGGAGTATATCGGCTACACGGCCTTTAACCGGCATGTGCGCCAGGTCGCGCATACGTTGTTCGGATTTGCGCAGTTCACTGGCAAAGAAGTTTACCAGCTGGAAGGTTAGATTTGGGTTTACCTTCAGCGTGCTTTCAAAAAACTTCAGATCCACATAACATACTATAGATGGCTCCATAGCCGCCGCCGAAATAGGGTAGTATAAGTTTTGCCCTATACCACGGTGCCCGAAAATAGCGCCATCCTTTGCGAAGCGGATAATGAGTTCCTTTTCTTTGTGCCATTGTTTGTAAACTTTTACAACGCCGCTAAAAACAAAGTAAATACCCTCAACCGGGTCGCCTTCTTTAAAAATAACCTCGCCTTTTTTAAACTTCAGATTGGTTTTATTGGCGAGGATCGCCGGATGCCATTCTTCGATGCAATTTTGGCACATAAAACAACTTTTTGCATCACAACAGGCATTATTTTTTTTCATTTTCAGGAATAAAGTATAATAATTTAAATTAAACACGAGTTTGAATTACAAATGTGTTCAAAAATATCCTTTATATGAAGAAATTTTTATTTAAAATAAGATTTAAGATGATATTTTACGACCATTAACCGTTTTTATTTTAGTAAAAGATGATTTTGCCAATTTTTTTGCACTAAATATTTTTTAATATTCGCATTTATTGCACTTATGCAAATTTTCTTATTAAATTTTTATCAAAAAATTATAAATAATCTAATAAAAATCATAAAAATGAATTTATGAAAGAGTTTTGGTTGATTTTTTTTATTAAATGAGATATATTTATAAAAAATTAGCAAGCAATCTCATTTAAAACACAGAAAAGTAACGCCTATGAAGTAAGACCGACATCAAATAAAATAAAAAGCCCCGCCGGGAGGTCGCATTCCCGAACGGGGTAAACAGTTTTCAATTGCTTTAACAAATTAAAAAACCTACCAAATGTACAAAAATGTATTAAATCAATGCATTGTTGGATTAATTGCATTATGCATAGCCGGATTTCCCGATCATCCGGCCCGGGCAGCAGGTAAATTGCGCTCTTATTCCATCAATAACAAGCTAACTGACACAAAAAGTACTGATTTATCAGATTCAATCCAATCAGCGGCTAAAAATGGCCTGCAATTAACTACTACCAATGCTAAAGCCGATCCTACAGATACAGCATGGCATCCGCAACGCAGGCTATGGGGTTTTGCCTTCGGCGATTTTTATTATGACCAACATTCACCCTTAGTTACATCAACCCTCGGCAAAGAAGTCAACTATTATCAAAGCCAATCCGGCAGGAATGCTTTTCAGTTCCGCCGTATCTATTTAGGCTATGATTACGAAATAACTAAAAAATTTAAAGCGGAAGTATTATTGGCTTCCGAACCATCAGAAAACACACTGTTCACATCAGCCTCATCAGCTGTTGTTAATGGCGACAACCTGGCCGATGGCAAAATGGCCTTTTATATCAAAAACTTCAACCTGCGCGTAAGGGATGTATGGACAGGCACCGACTTTGTGATCGGTGAGCTGAGCAGCCCAGGTTTCGCGCTGAATGAACCAGGCACCAATGGCCCAACCTCACTTTCAGAAGCTACCTGGAACTACCGTTCAATTGAAAGAACAATTACCGATTTCCACAGAAACAATGCCTTTGATATCGGCGCTGCCTTACAAGGCACATTTGATCCCGCGACCAAAAATTTTGGTTACGTATTGATGGTTGGCGACAATACTTCTGCCGCCATAACTACAGTTTACAACCCCAACGCCGCCTTAAGCACAACAAACCCCAATCCCAATACGGGTTTCTTTAAAATATTTTACGGCGATCTGTGGGGTAAATTCTTTAACCAGCACCTCTACCTGGATCTGTATGCGGATTACGCAAAAACAGCATCGAATACGGCAAGCGCTGCCATTAGCAACGGCACAGTAGGCCCACAGGAACACAATATGTTTAAGATCTTTGCCGCTTATAATGCTAAGCCGTTAACCATCGGCATTGAGGCATACACACAAAATATTGACAATGCAGTATTAAATTCTACAACAAAATCAGCTGAACAAGCCACAGTAAACGCAATTTCACTTTGGGTACGTGGCGCAATTGTACCAAATAAGTGGAGCTACTTTGCTCGCTTCGATGCTTATAATCCGGATACAAAATTTAACAGCGCCGACACCTACACCACCGTTTATACCAACTATGGGCCATACGACCCTACAGTTAAGGAACAGTTTTATACTGCCGGTTTAGATTATACGCCTGCTAAAAACATCCACTTTATGCCAAACATCTGGCTAACCCGTTACCTGAATCAATACAACTCCAATGTAACGGCTTACACGCCCGATAACCATACACTGGTTTATAGAATGACCTTCTTTTATGTTTTTGGGAAATAATTAAAACAACAACAGATTATGAAAGATCAACTCACCAAACTCAATATACTTTCGCTGAAAGGCGTGCAGATGCGCACCTTCCACATCACCTGGCTCATGTTCTTTGTGTGCTTTTTTGGTTGGTTTGGCCTGGCACCGCTGATGCCCACCATCCGCGCCGAACTACACCTTACCAAAGCGCAGGTAGGCAATACCATTATTGCCTCGGTTGCTGCAACTATTCTCGCAAGGCTTATTATAGGGAGGCTTTGCGATAGCTGGGGCCCACGCAAAACAGCTATCAGGCTGCTTATTGCGGGTTCTATACCGGTATTCCTGGTAGGCCTGGCGCATGATTATACTACTTTCATTTTGTTCAGGCTGGCAATCGGTGTTATCGGCGCATCGTTTGTTATCACACAGTACCACACCTCTATGATGGTGGCACCGCAAATAAAGGGAACGGCTAATGCTATAACCGCTGGCTGGGGTAACCTGGGGGGCGGCGTAACCAACATGGTAATGCCGCTGATATTTGCTGCAATAGTGGGCTTTGGCTTTACCAAGGGCGAAGCATGGCGCTATGCTATGATCGTGCCGGGTGTGATGATGCTTGTCATTGCATATCTCTATTATAAATTCACCAAAGACACGCCACAAGGAAACTTCGACGAAATAGGATATACCGCCGCCGACAAAAAAACCGACTGGAGCATACTGGCCGACTGGCGCGTATGGGCCCTTACCATAGGCTATGCCATGTGCTTTGGTATGGAGCTCACGTTTGACAACGTGGCATCGCTCCACTTTGTGGATACCTTCCACCTTTCGCAAAGTGCAGCCGGTTTTTGGGCAGGCATTTTTGGGTCCATGAACCTGTTTGCCCGCGCGCTGGGTGGTATAGCGTCAGATAAAGTAGGTGCAAAGTTTGGCATGCGCGGCAAGGGCATTCTGCTGGCCTGTGTATTGTTCATGGAAGGTGCGGGCATTTTGCTGTTTGCACAGGCAGGTACACTGGTCATTGCTATTATTACTATGCTTTCGTTTGCGCTCTTTCTCAAAATGTCAAACGGTGCAACTTATGGCATTGTGCCTTTCATCAACCCTAAAAATGTAGGCTTAGTTAGCGGCATTGTAGGCGCTGGAGGCAACCTGGGCGGCATGTTGTTTGGCTTTCTGTTCAAATCAACTACCATCACCTACATACAGGCATTTACTTATATAGGCTATATCGTAATAGGTGTAGCGGCGATCATACTGATCACCCGCTTCAGAAAACAGGACACTGCCGAAGCGGCTACCGCAAAAGTAGTACCGGCAACATAGCGTAACCGATAGAACAGATACAGTGCAAAAGAACGGCAAACATACCGATACCTACACTTCAACCTGCTGCTATTGCGGCGTAGGTTGTGGTGTAGTTATTAAAAAGGAGAAAAATGGCAGTATTTCGCTGGAAGGAGATAAAAACTACCCGGTGAACAAGGGCATGCTTTGCAGCAAAGGCATGAACCTGCATTATACCGCCAACGACAAAAGTGACCGCCTGCTTTACCCTCAAATGCGTTACAGCAAAAGTATGCCCATGAAGCGCGTAAGCTGGGACGAGGCACTTAACCGTACCGCTGCCGTTTTTAAAACTTTTATTGATAAGTATGGCCCCGATTCTGTAGCGTTTTATGCCTCGGGCCAGTGCCTAACCGAGGAATATTATGTAGTGAACAAGCTGATGAAAGGTTTCATCGGCAGTAATAATATCGATACCAACTCGCGCCTTTGTATGAGCAGTGCGGTTGCTGCTTACAAAATGGCGCTGGGCGAGGACAGTGTACCGGTATGTTATGACGATATTGAACTGGGCGACTGCTTCTACGTAACCGGCGCAAACCCGGCCTGGTGCCATCCAATACTATGGCGCAGGGTTGAAGCGCACAAGGCTGCTAATCCAAACGTAAAATTAATTGTGGTCGATCCCAGGGTGACCGATACCTGCAGCATTGCCGACCTGCACCTGCAGATCAATCCCGGAACGGACATCACCCTTAACCACGCCATCGGCAGGCTGCTGATAGAGAATGGCGATATTGATATTGATTTTGTCCGCAACCATGCCGAAGGCTTTGAACAATACAGCAAACTGGTATTTGAACGCACTGTGGCTCAATCGGCTAAGATTTGCGGCGTACCGGAACGCGATATAAGGCTGGCGGCCAAATACATTGGCGAGGCCAAAGGCTTTATTTCCATGTGGACAATGGGGCTTAACCAAAGTTCAGTGGGCGTAAACAAGAACCTAAGTTTAATTAACCTTAGTTTGATCACCGGGCATGTGGGCAAGCCTGGTTCGGGACCTTTGTCGCTTACCGGGCAGCCCAATGCCATGGGTGGTAGGGAAGTTGGCGGATTAGCCAACCTGCTCCCCGCGCACCGCGATCTGAAAAATCCGCTGCATCGCGAAGAAGTACAACAGTTTTGGGGCGGAACAACCATCAACCCGAAACCGGGATTGACGGCTACCGAAATGTTCGAAGCACTGAATGACGGTCGCCTCAAAGCCATCTGGATATTATGCACCAACCCGCTTACCAGTCTGCCGAATGTGCGCATGGCCGAAGAAGCACTAAAGAAAGCAAAGTTTGTGGTGGTGCAGGAGATCAGCAACAAGCCCGAAACATTGGCCTATGCCGATGTGATATTGCCTGCCGCTGCCTGGGCCGAAAAAGAAGGCACCATGACCAACTCCGAGCGCCGCATCAGCTACCTGAATAAGGTGCTCGATCCGCCGGGCGAGGCGCTGCCTGATTCGGAAATACTTTGCCGTTTCGCGCAAAAAATGGGCTATAAAGGTTTCGATTTTAAAAATGCAGCAGAAATATATGCCGAACACGCCCGCCTTACCGCCAAAACTAATATCGACATAAGCGGGCTGACCTATGATACACTGAAGGCACAGCGCTCGGTGCAATGGCCCTACAAAAAACGCAGTAAACAGGGCGGTACTGAGCGGTTGTTTACCGATAAAACATTTTATACTCCATCGCAAAAGGCGGTGATTCATGCCGTACCGGACAGCTTTAACAGCGAGCGGCCTGACGACGACTTCCCATTCATACTTACTACCGGCCGTATCCGCGATCAGTGGCATACCATGAGCAAAACCGGCAAGGTGAACAAGCTCAATCAGCATATAAAAGAATCCTTTATCGAAATAAACCCGCATGATGCCGCAACGCTGCAACTTAAGGAAGGCGATATAGCAACCATCCGTTCGCGAAGGGGCGAAGTGCAGGTAAAGGCAAAAATTTCACCGGGTATTAAACAGGGCGTGGTATTTATCCCGATGCACTGGGGAAAGATTTTGGGCAGGGATCTGCATCGCGTTAACAATATCACTAACGATAAAGTCGACCCGATATCCAAAGAACCCGACTTTAAATTCTGCGCCGTAAGTGTACAGAAATTCGTAAAGCCTTTCCAACGGATTGTGGTGATTGGCGCAGGCGCAGGTTCGTATGGCTTTGTAAAATCATACCGGGAGCTGAATCCAACCGATCAGATCACCATCTTCAGCAAAGAAAATTTCCCGTTCTATAACCGTGTAATGCTGCCCGACTACATCAGCGGCGAGCAGCAATGGGAGCAGCTGGTAAAAATGAAAGATTCGGAAGAACCGGCCTATAATATCAGTTTGCTGCGTGGCGTGAGCGTGGAGAAGATCGATCGTGAGAAAAAGATCGTCACCGATTCAAGAGGCGTACGTACACCTTACGATGTGCTGGTTATGGCAACCGGCAGCCGTCCTTTCATGCCGAAAAACATTCCGTCGCTACCAGGCATCTTCAGTATGCGCAGCCGTACAGATGCCGATAATTTTAAAAAGCACGTACCGCGCAATGGTCACGTAGTGATTATTGGCGGTGGTTTGTTAGGCTTGGAAATGGCGGCTTCGCTGCGCGAAATCGGTTCGCGGGTAACGGTTATCCATCGTACCTCACGCTTCCTCAACAAGCAGCTTGATGCTTTAGGCAGCCAGCTACTGCATGAGGAAATGGTTGACCAGGGCTGCGATATTTATTACAATGATGAGGTATTGCTGTATTATGGTCGTACGAAATTGACTGGCATCGGCTTACGAAGCGGCCGTAAAATTGATTGCGATGCGGTGATTGTGGCTACC
>JBQCIS010000178.1:0-9797 GCA_051953515.1 Mucilaginibacter sp. | reverse complement strand
CTGGGCGTAGGTTCGGGCTCAACATCTTTTATCGCCCTGCTTACCATCGCCGAAAAGGTGAAAGCAGAAAAACTGAACGTAAAGGCGATACCAACCTCTATTGAACTTTCGCTGGCCTGCACCAAATTAGGCATCCCCATCACTACTTTATACGAGCATCGCCCGGATATTTTATTCGACGGCGCCGATGAGGTTGATCCGGATAAAAGCCTGATAAAAGGTCGCGGTGGTGCAATGTTCAAAGAAAAACTGATGATCGCATCGAGCCCGTTGAACTATATACTGGTTGACGATACCAAGATGGTAGACAAGCTGGGCAGCAAGTTCCCGGTGCCGGTTGAAGTATTCCCGCAGGCATTACTGCATGCCGAGGCTGAGCTGAAAAAACTTGGTGCTACAGAAATTATATTGCGTCCGGCCAGAGGAAAGGACGGCCCGGTGATTACTGAAGCGGGCAACCTGATACTGGATGCCACTTTCGACGGTATTGACAAGGCTATGGAACAAAAAATCAAATCGATAACCGGCGTGATAGAAAGCGGCCTGTTTATCGGCCATAATGTAGAGATACTGGTTGCATAAGCCTGACACAAGCTTTACCGCAGGATGATGACAAACGAGGTTTGCGGTATAGTTGTTGCGGATTAAAAAGCGACGTTAAGCTGCTGACAAGCTAAAATAAACTATGTCATTTCGACGAGCCGCGGAATGGCATGCGGAGATGGTGCGAGGAGAAATCTTTTGCGCCATGGAAGTTTGCAAAGCATGTCGCAAAAGATTTCTCACCTGCCCCGCCGCGCGAAACTGGTGCTAATGCAGGTTCGAAATGACATCATTTTTATAATCTAATGAATAAAAATTTAAAAAAACAAACTCACTGAAATAAAATGGAAAATCGAGTAAAACAAATACACAGTTTCGGACAGAGCATCTGGCTGGATTTCATAGACCGCGAGATCATTAAATCTGGTAAACTGAAAAAGCTAATGGAAGAAGACGGCGTTCGCGGCGTAACTTCAAATCCCGCTATTTTTGAAAAAGCCATCACCAGCGGTACCGATTATGATGCGGACATCAAAGAACTGGCAAAAACTACTTCTGATAATGAAGAACTGTTCTTCAAACTGGCTATAAAAGATATTCAGGCAGCTACCGATATATTTAAAGGCGTATATGAAGAGTCAAAAGGCGAAGACGGTTATGTGAGCCTTGAAGTATCTCCATTCCTTGCACTGAAAGAAAAAGAAACTGCAGAACAGGCTGAACAGCTTTGGAAAGCCGTTGACCGCAAAAATGTAATGATCAAAATACCGGGTACAAAACCAGGTTTAGGCGCTATCCGCCAGAGCATTGCGAAAGGCATCAATATCAATGTTACCTTATTGTTCGGCCTGCCACGTTACGAGGAAGTTGCCGAAGCATACATAGCAGGTTTGGAAGATCACCTGGCTGCCGGTCACAAAATCTCGCACATTTCATCTGTTGCCAGCTTCTTCCTGAGCCGTATCGATACACTGGTTGATCCGCAACTGGTTGAAAAAGGCCTCGGCGAACTGGAAGGCGAAGTAGCTATTGCATCAGCTAAAAAAGCTTATGAGATATACAAACGCATATTCAGCGGCCCACGTTGGGAAAAACTGGCTGCCGAAGGCGCAAAACCACAACGCTTACTGTGGGCAAGTACCAGCAGCAAAAACCCTGCTTTCAAAGACACTAAATATGTTGAGGCATTAATTGGTGCGGATACTGTTGATACCGTTCCGCTGGAAACTATCGAAGCCTTCCGCGACCATGGTGTTGCTGCCAACACATTAGAGCAGGATCTGGATAAATCGACAGAAGTACTGGAAAAACTGAAAAAAGGCGGTATCGATATCGACAAGATCACCCAACAACTGGAAGACGAAGGCATAGATAAATTTAACAAGCCTTTCGAAAAATTGCTTAAAGCCATCGAAGATCAGAAAAACAAATAATCATCCCGGTGGAAGCATCATCCGTAAAATTCCTATTTTTTGATATCGGTGGTATCCTGCTCACTAATGGCTGGGGCCATGAATCGCGTCAGGAAGCAGCCAAGATTTTCGGCCTCGACTACGAGGAAGTAAAAGAGCTGCATACCTTCATCTTCAATACTTACGAAGCAGGCAGCATCAGCCTTGATGAATATCTTGATACGGTAGTTTTTAACCATCCCCGCGAGTTTACCCGCGAGGATTTTAAAAACTTTATGTATGAGCAATCAAAAGAGCTGCCTGATATGCTCGCCTGGCTGAAAGAATGGAAAAAAGACTGCGGTTTCCGCATCATTTCCATTAATAACGAAGGCAAGGAACTTAATGATTACCGTATTAAAAAATTCAAACTGCATGAAGCCTTTGATGCGTTCGTATCATCGTGCGAGGTAGGTATCCGCAAGCCCGATCCGAAAATATTCAGGCTGGCGATGGGTATTGCCCAGGCGCAGCCACAGGAATCGGTGTATTTTGACGACAGGAAAATGTTTGCCATCGCTGCCGGGAAACTGGGTTTGCAGGCTTATCAGCATACCTCATTCGAAACCACAAAAAAAATTCTCGAACAATTAAAAAAAGAAAACCGCAAATACAATGAGCAACTCAAGTGATAAATACGATTTTGGCATGATCGGCCTGGGTACCATGGGCCGCAACCTGCTGCTGAACATGGGCGACCATGGTGTAAAAGGCGCAGGCTTTGATAAAGATGCCTCAAAAGGACAATTATTGGAGCAGGAAAGCACCCACGGCAACCTGAAAGGCTTTAGCGAAGTTAAACCTTTTATTGCCAGCCTGAAAACGCCGCGTGCTATCATGATGCTGGTGCCTGCCGGTAAGATAGTTGACGATGTAATAGCGGAACTGGTGCCTTTGCTTGAAAAAGGCGACATTTTAATTGACGGTGGCAACTCGCACTTTACTGATACCAACCGCCGTGTTGACGAACTGGAAGCCAAAGGCCTGCATTTCTTCGGCATGGGTATTTCGGGTGGTGAGGAAGGCGCACGCCGCGGCCCGAGCATGATGCCGGGCGGCGACAAGGAAGCTTATAACGTGATGAAACCTATACTGGAATCTATAGCGGCTAAAGTTGACGGCGCGCCTTGCGTAACCTATATCGGTCCCGGTGCATCCGGCCACTTCGTGAAAATGGTTCATAACGGTATCGAATACGGCATTATGCAACTGATAGCCGAAGTATATCAGCTCATGAAAACCGGTTTGGGCATGAGCAACGGCGAAATGCACGAAGTATTTGCAAAATGGAGCGAGGGCCGATTGAAATCATTCCTGATCGATATCACTAAAGACATATTCGCTTACAAAGAGCCGGGCGCGGATCACCTGCTGCTTGATGATATAAAAGACGAAGCCCGCGCCAAAGGTACCGGCAAATGGACCAGCCAGGTAGCGATGGACCTGCAGGCTCCAATCCCAACTATTGATACTGCGGTATCTATGCGCGATCTTTCAAAATACAAAGAAACACGCGTTGAAGCCGAAAGTGTTTATGGCAAGAGTAATGCCCTGAATGTAAATAAGGATGAGTTTCTGAAAGCATTGGAAGAAGCCATGTATTTCGCCATGATCGTAACCTACGCGCAGGGCATGTTCATGCTTTCAAATGCTTCGGAAGAATATCAATATAACCTGCACCTTGACGAGATCGCCAAGATATGGCGCGGTGGCTGTATCATCCGCTCGGAGTTTTTGAACGATATATACAACGCATACAAAAACAATTCAGGCCTGAAACACCTGCTGTTGGATAAGAGCGTTGAAGGTATTGTTAGCGGCACCCTGGCCGGCACACGCAAAGTGGTATCATCTGCTGTTACAGCAGGTATCGCGGTACCTGCATTGGCTGCCTGCATCAGTTATTTCGATAACTTCCGCACGGGCCGTATGCCATCAAATCTGACACAGGCACAGCGCGATTATTTCGGCGCCCACACCTACGAGCTGATTGGCAAAGAAGGCAAGTTCCATACACAATGGGTTGCGAAACAATAATTTAAAACAAGAAATAGCCCATACAATTAAAGTATCATGGACGCAAATAAAAATCAACCGGTAGTCTTTATCATTTTTGGTGGTACCGGCGACCTTAATGCCCGCAAACTTGCGCCGGCGTTATACAACCTTTTCCTGGACAACTGGCTGCCAAAGCAGTTTTCCATTATCGGCACCGGTCGTACTAAACTGACTGATGACGATTTCCGCAAAATGCTGCTGGATGACATCAACCAGTTCTCGCGCAGCGGTAAAGCCGAAAAGAAGAAATGGGACGACTTTGCAAAGAATGTTTACTACCAATCTTCTGACATCAACGATCACGAAACGTATAAAGAATTTGGTAAGAAAATAGACGCGTATAATGCTGAATGGAAAACTAAGGCAACGGTGATCTATTATATGGCCGTATCGCCAAACTTCTTCCCGATCATAGCTACCAATATTGCTAAAGCAGGGTTGGCCGAAGATAAAGAGAACACCCGCATTGTGATTGAAAAACCATTCGGTCATGACCTGGAAACTGCAAAAGAGCTGAACGCGTTGCTTTCGGGCATTTACGATGAAAGGCAGATCTACCGTATCGACCACTACCTTGGTAAGGAAACCGTACAAAATATTATGGCGTTCCGCTTCGCCAACTCGTTGCTGGAACCGATATGGAACCGTAACTATATTGAGCACGTACAGATTTCGGTAACTGAAAAGCTGGGCGTTGAAGAACGCGGCGACTATTACGACAGCGCCGGCGCCTTGCGCGATATGATCCAGAACCACCTGCTGCAATTACTTTGCCTGGTGGCGATGGAAACCCCGGTAAACTTTAATGCTGATGAAGTACGCAACCGCAAGGTGGATGTACTGCATGCCATGCGTCGTTTCTCACCGGAGGATGTACGCAATTCGGCCGTGCGCGGCCAATACAGCCGTGGCTGGATGGAAGGCAAGGAAGTACCCGGTTACCGCGAAGAACCAAAAGTAAGCCCTGACTCGAATACTGAAACCTTTGCTGCTATAAAATTTTTTGTAGACAACTGGCGCTGGCAGGGTGTACCTTTCTACCTGCGTACAGGTAAAAGGCTGCACCAATCGGCTTCGGTTATCACCATCCAGTTTAAGGATGTGCCGCACAAGGTATTCCCTGTTGAATCTGCAGAAAGCTGGCAGCAAAACAGGCTGATCATCAGCATTCAGCCAGAAATGAGCATTCGCTTGCAGGTGCAGGCTAAACGCCCTGGATTGGATATGGTGCTGAACACTGTTGATATGGTGTTCGATTATAAAGGCACTTATACCAGCCAGGCTCCGGAAGCTTACGAAACACTGTTACTGGATACCATGATGGGCGACCAGACATTATTTATGCGCGGCGACCAGGTAGAAGCTGCATGGGAACTGATTATGCCGGTACTAAACACCTGGACCAACAAAAAGAGCCTCAATTTCCCGAACTATGCTGCCAACTCATGGGGCCCTGAAAGCGCCGAAGCGCTGATAGCCCGTGATGGTTTTACATGGTTCACCTTGCCGCTTAATAACAAAAAATAAGGTATGAAAGCGAAATTGAACGTCCTGAAATCGCCGGAAGATGTGATCATGAACCTGGCACACGTGTTTGTTACGCTTGCCGGGCAGGCCATAGCAAATACAGGCAGGTTTACGGTAGCTTTATCGGGCGGCAGCTCGCCAAAAAAACTGTATGAGCTGCTGGCCTCTGATGGCTTTAAGAATAAAGTTGATTGGGCGAACGTATATTTCTTTTTTGGCGATGAACGTTATGTGCCGCATACTGATAAAGACAGTAACTACCTGATGGTAAAAACCGCACTTTTCGATCCGCTTAAAATAAACAGCGCAAACATTTTTGCGGTAGATACCAGCCAAAGCCCGGAAGGCGCTGCAGAAGCTTATACCGAAAGCATTAGTAACTTTTTTGGCAGCGAACTGCCTGCTTTTGATCTGATATTGCTTGGTTTGGGCGATAATTCGCATACAGCATCCTTATTCCCTCATACACCTGTTTTGCATGATGAAACTGTTTCAGTGAAATCGGTTTACGTGGAAGAAGTACAAGCTACACGCATTACATTTACCGCCCCGCTCATTAACGAGGGACACCATATTGCATTCCTGGTTTATGGCGCAGGTAAAGCAGAAGCGGTACATCATATATTGGAAGATGCACGCGATATCGACAATTACCCGGCCCAGCTGATAGCACCGACACATGGCGACGTTGTCTGGTACCTGGATGAAGCCGCAGCTGCTAATGTGAACCACTGATTCGTTAGCTGATATTTATCTAACCGCAGAGCGCGGAGATTTGCACAGAGCAAGTTTCGACCGCTCTGCGGTTTTTTTCATCGACAAACTTATCTGCCCCTTTCATGAAAAGGCTGCCGAGGGCATTTCTCCATACGCTCGGCTATACTTTCTGCCAGCCACTGGTAGTATTCGCCCAGGAATGGATCGGGTTGGTTTTCGCGGATATCGATAATCATGGGCTTGCTCTTTTCCCAGGCTAATATTACAAATGACCCCAAGGTTTTATCAACCAGTTCAACATTGATAAGCCCCTCGGCAACCATCATTCCCACCGACTCCATTTGTTGCCCGAATTGGATGAGCATCATCTGTTCATTGGCCGGTAATTGCTGCATCTCGGTCCAATTTTTAGGCAGTTCTGCTGTATTAATATAATGCAGCAACGCTACAAATTCCTTTGTCTGAAACTGGCGCAATATCTCTAAGGTAAGCTGATCATGCCGGCTGCGGGCGGCTGCTCTAACCTGCGCAATACCAAATATCACGGCTACAATAACAGATAGGGTAAGCGCAATATTGGCAATATTGGTAATAAGTTGACTGGTCATAGATAGAAAGATTGACTTAATAAAGGTAGTATTTTAACCGCAGAGGGTATAAAGATTGCAACATAGCAGAAGCAATAAAGAAATACCTTGTATTCCTGGTGTTCTTTCTCAGTGCCCTCTGTGGTTGAAAAAGACAGCTATGCATTATTTAAGCTATAAGATTTTGAATAATAATTGATGATCTCTGCCGCAATCAAATTAGGCACCCAACTGGCGAAAGCAATGATCACATAATTATACTTAAAATCGACACCATGCCCCAGAACGGTGAACAGCCATATATAAAGCCGCAAGGTTACCGCTGCAAATGCCAGCGCATAGCTCCGGCGCATATACTGAATATGCTCATCTATACGGCCTTTCATTATCAATCGCCAGGCATAAAAAGTGAACAGCATCCAAAGCGTGTTTTGGATCAGAAAGGATGCGAAGACAGCCGGGCCTCGGTTAATAAAGAACGTCATAACGTACGCGCCGGGTGCAGCGAAAAATAACACGCCAAAAACATACAATTTGCCTAACGCTTTGTGTAAAGGGCGATTATCATAGACCTTTTTGGAGAATTGGAAAAAACCGGCTAACAATATAAAACTACTGCCTATAATATGGCAATAAAACGCCGGCATATACCAGCCGGTTTTTATTGCTGCCTGCTTCAGCTGCAGAAAATAGGAATTACTTTCTATCCCGTACATATAAAATATTCCGGCACATAAAAAAACAATCAAAAAAAGCCCGAAATATCTTAATGCTTTTCTCATCTGCTATTTGCTGCCAATGCGCTTGCCTGTTGTTGCTTAAGCTTTTGGTCTATCCAGTTTATATTGTATTTGTCTATAGCCGTTAAAGAGTCGTTAACGCTAACATTGGTTTTGCCATCGCTATTATAATAGTTATAAAACCTTGTTTCAAAAATGTCTGCCCATTTTTGATTTTTGAAACGGTAACCATATGAAGCATATATCTCATTTTTCATATATCGCAGCAATTCAGGTGTTACATGATCAACTGCTTTGTTGTCTATTATATAACATCCTTTCAGATAGCTGTCATCGAGTTTGACAAATTTGGTACAACTAAACATACGGTCTGTTCTTTCTGCTTTTAATTTGCCGTTTATTACTTTCAGGTAGTGATAACATGGGCCTTCATTTACAATGGAACCATTCAGCATGTTTTGCTCAAATGATGAAGTTGTTTTAAACTCATATAATGAATCTCCAAGAGAAGTAATAGTATTTTCATTACACAGATCAGATGACAGGCCATCACCTTCTTCTTCACCCTGGTATGCTGATGCGCTAAAAGCCATTAATCGGTTTTTATTCTGATCAGCCAACACCACAGTTTTTGTTTGATACAGGCCACCGCGCCCACCAACGTAATCATCATACAATGAATAAAATGCGCTTTCCAGCCAATTTGCATTTGTATGCTTTATTTCATAAAAATTAATTGCCAAACTTGCACTGGCTTCTGCATCATCTTCATCAATCTTTCTTAGCGGATTGGTAAACTCGTGCATGTTCTCTATTAGTCCCAGGTCAACAAGAAACGATGGAGCAATCATTAATGCATTTGATCTCTCTCTCGAATTAAATTCCATGATATTTGTTGATCCACTATCGGTTAGTTTAACAGACTTATTCAGGAATTTGATCTTCGGCAAAGCATTTCCCAAATTAAAACCGGCTATTTTTTCGCTTATCGTCGTGTCACTTTTCAAATAAAAAAAGTCGTCACCACTACGTAATACAGCAAGGTTATCATCGCCGTTAAGCGGAAATATCTGGTCATATGTAACGGGCACTACTAATTTGCCGGTCAAATTATAAAATCCTCTTTTATCACTTTTCTGTACTTCTATCAGTCCGTCCACCGTTCCGTTAACATTACGGATCAGATCATATTCTGCAGGAATTATCTCCTGCAATTGCGGGCCAACCAAACCCATTTTACAATCAGGATTGAAATGATCGGTATTTATGCTATCAATATTGAACTTACCTTTAACCACATAATAGTATGTTTGTTTATTAACGTGGTCGAACCAGGCCACACTATCGTATTTCGTTTTTAAAGTTTGTGCATTTTTAAAAGCGTTCAGAGTTAATGCGTCATAACTTACAGTCGCCGGCATTTTTTTAACACGAATCTTACTCTCAAATGCCACATAATCCTTTATAAAAATGTCAGTTTTTACTTTGATAAATTTATATTGATGATCGGCTACTTTCCTTATGGTGAAGTCAAGCACAGATGCTCCCGAACGTGTTTCATCTTCTAAAAAGAACACCGGTACCTGCACAACCGATATGTCCGAATTTGCTGAAAGCACTTTTAGGTTATCTGCGTCGAGGCTAAGTTTAAATAGCGGAGCCGATTTTCCGTTCAGTCCGGTTTTACCCTGCATTACCTTTAGGAATAATGTCACTTTAGCATTTTCAGGCTCTGCGAAATACATACGCAGGCTATCTGTATTATTACCATTCAGCTGGTAACTAAAATCTTTAACAAACTGCGTGATCTCATTCGTATCCGCTTTCCTGAAGTATTTGGCTTTCACAAAGAAGAAAAGGCTGATGAAGGCCATAGCAAGGCAAGCAATTGTGATAAGTAAAGGTTTCTTTTTCATAATACCAATATAGAAAAATTCCAATAATCAACAGCTTTTTTCAATAGAAGTGAATACAGGAAATACTTTAGTAACGCAATTTACAGATAGACAAGCAATAGCATCGAAGTATTTGTATAGTCAAAATCTATACTTCATCAAAACTATATATAATTTGCCGATTTCTATTTTTGTATCTTTGCAATCAAATACAAATAAATATGATAACCATAGGACAAGAATTCCCAAAATTTTCAAAAAAAGCAGTAGTTAGCATTG
>JBQCIS010000177.1:0-10134 GCA_051953515.1 Mucilaginibacter sp. | reverse complement strand
GATCTACCGGGTTAACCAGTGGTTCGCCGTTTGAGCCGTTGATAATCTGGCCCGAAGTAGTTTTTACGAAAGCTGACCCATACAGCACGTCGGTACGGTCGCCAACTGATACATAACCATTGTTATAAGCATACGAGGTTTGTCCCGGCGGCAATTCTTTAAATACCTGTTTGTAGGTAGACCAGTTAACCAATACATTCCAGCTGAATTTTTCGTTTTTTACAGGTGTGCCATTTACTGAAAATTCGTAGCCGGTTTTTTGTGTTTTCAGTGCATTCAGGTATTCGGTATTATAACCCGTTGCTGTAGATATCAGGTTAGCCAGAATTTGCGGGCCATCGTTATATTGGAAAGCGGTAGCACTTAAACCTAAGCGGTTATTCAGGAAACGGATATCAAAACCCTCTTCGTAGTTTTTTCGGGTTGAGGTAAGAATGCCTTGTTGGTAAACAACAGTAGGCGCAAAACCCGCAGTTTGGTTGTTATACGGCTTACTGATAGAATATGCCTGATTTAAAGCATAGGTAGGACCGTTGTATGGCGACAGGTAAGTAGCACCATAACCCAGCGGATTGTCATATAACGACGCACCTGTGCTGCCTCCGAAAGCTGTAATAGAACTAAATGGTGCAGGGCCGATGGTTGGGCTCGTTTCATCCGAACGTACGTTTGAGTAAGAACCGCGTACTTTAAGGAATGTGATGGCCGATGGCAGTTTTATATAATCTGAAATTACAGATGATAATGAAAGGCTTGGATAATAATAAGTAGTAGGCATTTGGAATGCAGAAGATTTATCCACACGGCCCGTGCTTGAAATGGTAAGGAATTTTCCGAACGTAGCATCCAACGAGTAGTAGGCGCTTAATACGCGCATTTGCGAGCTGAAGCTGGTAGATTGTATAGGGTTTTCAGAGTTGCTGAAAGCATATACCGCCGGTACGTTCAGATAATCGGTAGAAGTCCAGCTGGAGTTGTAAGAGAAATTACGCATGTTGCCACCCACTAAGCCCGATAGGTTCAGGAATTTGTGAACGGTGTAATCATAGTTCAATAATAACTCGGTGTTATTGTCGAACAGATCACGGCGGTCTTCGCGATAGTCGCCCATGTTACCTTCACGGCCGTACGGGTGTGCCGAATAAGGCATTTCCTCGGTGTGTAACAGGTTATAAGTATCTATCTGCGACCTTAAAGTTGCGTTCAGGTTATTATTGATCTTAAAGTTGCCTGATAAGTAGCCGTTCACGTCGTTTTTGTAGTGGCCGCGTTTCCAGTCTTCAACCATCATCCAAGGGTTATGGTAACGGGTGTACTCCTCAAATTCAGATTGTACGTTGGTTTTACCCGGCTGCCATACCGCTTTAATTGCCGGATCATTTACGCTCCAGTCGGCACCCGTCCATATAGCCAAATCATAAATTAAACTGTTGGGGCCGTAAGTAACGTCAGGATAGTTATCAGTGCTCTGCCTGTTGAAGTCGATGTTAGCTTCGATCTTAAACTGGCGGCTTGGATTGAATGATGCATAGAGGTTGGCATTTATTATATCCAGGTATTCATCCGGAATATAGCTCTGCTGGTGTTGTTGCGATAATGAGAAACGTGTGTTATAATTATCACCGTTTGCAGATAAGGCAACATCATTGTTGGTTTGATAGCCGGTTTGCAGAAAGTTGGCCAGGTTGTTTGCGCCACGCGCTAACCACGGGGTGCCTTGCCTAACACCGTTTACAACAGGGCTATCGAACTGCGGGATCAGCTGACCTGCGAAATAAGGTCCCCAGATATCGTAATCGCTGTCCACACCGCCCGGTGCGCCACCTTTACCGTCAACAAATTTATAAAACTCGTTCTCGCCCGGTCCATAAGAATGCTGCACCCTCGGGAAAGCGAGGAAACCTTTGTTAATAACGGTACTGCTATTTATATCAACGGAGAAACCTTTCCGGTTTTTATTGCCTTTTTTGGTAGTGATCAGGATAGCGCCGTTTAACGCGCGGCTGCCATACAGCGCTGCTGCTGCAGGACCTTTCAATACGGTATAAGTTTCAATATCGTCGGGGCTTATGTTGTAGGTGTCGGTATTGATCGGAAAACCGTCAACTACATATAAGGTAACGGCATCGCCACGCATTAATACAGTGGGAACACCTAAAAGTTCGGCTGACGGGCCTACCGACAAACCTGCCACTTTACCTTGCAAACCGGCAACAGGGTTGGGGTCGCGGGCGGTTGTCAGGTCGTCGCCGTTTACGGTTTGGGTTGCATAACCCACACGGCGCGTTTCTTTCTTTACACCGAGAGCGGTTACTACCACTTCGTTAAGGGCTTTGCTATCCGCTTTCATGATCACATCATAGGCGGTATGGTCAGTTACGGTTACTTCCTGTGTTTGATAACCGATAAATTTAAAAGTAAGCACCTGCCCCTTTTCTGCAGTGAAGAGAAAGCGACCATTTTCGTCGGTTACGGTACCTTTTGTTGTGCCGTTGAGCTGGATGGTAACACCAGGCAGTGGCTGATGCGTATCGTCTGTAACGGTACCTCCAATTTTTACCTGCCCGAATGATAAGGCCGGTAACAGGCAACACAGCAATAATGCTATTGTTGTCCTGAGCTGTTTGTAAAGCTGTTCCATTTAATAAATGTGTTGTGAGTGTGAATTAAATCAGCAGCAATACTAAACTTTGTTTATTATTTGTAAACAAAGGCTTCATTAACTCTCCTTTACCATTTCATTTACTAAATGTTAAAGTGTGCTAAACCTGTAACAACTTTTTGACGAGGGGTTTATATTAACTTAACTTTTGTTGTTGTATGAGATGTTGCTTAGCCATCTCTTTCAGCCAATCAATGTTATCTGCGGGGATATTGGTCTCTTTTGCCAGGTCGTCCCACTCGCGCATTTTAATAATAAGCTGCGCATCGGGGTTAGCTTCGAATTTTTGTGCTTCTTCGGCATTCATGCGTCCGCCCTGAAATTCGAGTGTGGCTTTGCTTGCCGGCGAAAGCTTCTCGTAATATTCAGGATAACGGTAAGTTAAATACCGTTTGGCAATAACATGGTACTTTACCAGTTCTGCTATACGGTTAGAAAATCCGTTTTCGAGCAAGTAATCGGCACCTAATTGCTCATGGTCTACATTGCCGAAGCCGTTCATGCTTTCCGTAGCGCCTTTAACAGCACACAAGTGGCCAATGTCATGAAAAAATGCTGCTAAAACCACTTCATCGTCATAGCCGTCGGCCTGTGCCAGTATTGCCGCCTGCCACATGTGTTCCAACTGCGACACCGGCTCGCCGATGTAATCTTCGTCTCCATACAATTCATATAAGGCGAATACTTTGTCGACAGTTGTTTGCGGGTTTTCGCGATGCTTCATAAACAATGTTTTTACAAATATAATCGTGGTATTATTAATGAATTATTAACGGATTATGATATTATACATATAAACAATGTTAAGAAGAGCTAAACAAAAATTAACACAACTTAACATCATTTAATTTGCCGATAAACTATTAATATAATTAATTTGTGCACCGAATAACCTATTCATCATGGAAGAAGATGTACTGATACAGATCAGTAACCGCATAAAGGAACGACGCCGGGAAAAGAATATCACAGTGCAGGAGCTTGCTTCACGGGTAAACGTAAGCAAGGGGTTGATATCGCAGGTAGAGAATAGCCGCACCATACCTTCGCTTATTGTATTGATCGATATTATTAAGGCGCTGGAGATAGACCTGAACGAATTTTTCAAAGATATCCGCAGCCGTAGCAATCATACCCCTGTATTGATAAAAAGAAAAAGCGAATACGAGCATTTTGAAAAAGAACATGCCATCGGGTTTAACTATCAACGTATCTTCACCCGCTATGTGTCACATTCAACCGTCGATATTGTAATACTTGAGCTTGAACCCGATGCCGAACGCCCATTGGTTGAAACAGAAGCCTTTGAATATAAGTACATTATCAGCGGCGATATAGATTATCAGTTTGCAGATCAACGGATATCACTGCATGAAGGCGATTCCATGCTGTTTAATGGCCGTATAGCCCATACACCCAAAAATATGGGGAATACCAAAGCAAGCATGCTGGTGGTTTACTTTTTTGAAGAGCGTACCGATCACGATATTCCTGAGTTAGCATAACAATACTGAGCCTTTTTCTATTCCAAACGGAAATCTTAATTATAATTTAACGCTAAGTTTGTTTGATATTAATAAACTTATTTTAGTATTGCTAAACATTTCGTGTGTTAAATTATGAGTATAAAATTAGTTGTATTTGATATTGCCGGCACCACCATTCAGGATGAGATAGGGGTGATGGCTGCTTTCCGCACCACTTTAAAAAATCATGGTTACGAAGTAACGATGGAAGAAGTGGCGCCATTGATGGGATATAAAAAGATAGACGCGATCAGGATCATGCTTGAAAATAACGAGCCCGACCCTGCGAAGGTCACCCCTGCATTGATAGATGCCATTCACACTGATTTTGTGAACCACATGGTAAATTTCTATCAAACTTCTCCTTCAATAGAAGCTTTTCCGCACTCGGAAGAAACTTTCAGAACACTGCATGAAAATAATATTAAGATAGGCTTAAATACCGGTTTCACACGTGCAATTGCCGATACTATTCTTAACCGCTTGCAATGGCAGGAAAAAGGACTGGTAGATTATCTCATCGCATCAGACGAGGTAGAAAATGGCCGTCCGCATCCGTACATGATCGAAAAAATGATGCAGGAGTTTGGTATAACCGACCCGCAAGAGGTTGCCAAGGTTGGCGATACTGAAGTAGATGTACGCGAAGGGCAAAATGCAGGCTGTAAATATGTTATCGGTGTAACCACGGGCAGCTTTACCCGCCCTGAACTGGAGCCCTATCATCCTACACACATTATTGATGATATTGCTGACGTAGTTGCCATTGTAACCCAATAATTCGTTACCAGATATGGATAAGCTGCGCGCAAAAGTTGCAAAATGGCCATATAGCGTTCAATCTGTACTGGCTGCGGTTTCGGCATTTGGGGCTTATACCTCTATGTACGCCTTTCGTAAAGGGTTTGCTGCCGGAACTTTTGCCGGGAGCCAGTACTTTCATATCGATTATAAGGTTTGGTTGGTGATTGCGCAAATCATTGGCTATACCGCAAGCAAGTTTTACGGCATTAAATTTATAGCCGAACTAAAACCGGGGCAGCGTGCAAAAAGTATTTTAGGTTTAATAGGCATTGGGTGGCTGGCCCTTCTGTGTTTTGCCATAGTGCCTGCGCCATATAACATCATATTCCTTTTTATTAACGGTTTCCCGCTGGGGCTGATATGGGGTTTGGTATTCGGATACCTGGAAGGCAGGAAGTCGACCGAGTTTATGGCAGCCGTGTTATCCATCAGTCTGATATTTGCTTCGGGCTTTGTGAAAACCATCGCGCGTACGCTGGCAAGCAGCTTCCATATCAGCGAATATATTATGCCGTTTTATACCGGGGCAATATTTGTTATTCCGTTACTGCTGTTTGTATTCTTTCTTGAACTGATGCCCCCGCCAACCGCCGAGGACATGCGCCTTCGTACTAAAAGATTGCCAATGAATGCCGCCGAGCGCAAAAGTTTCCTTCAACGCTTTATGCCGGGCATTATACTAACGCTTATTATTTATGTGCTGCTTACCATTATGCGCGATGTGCGCGATAATTTTGAGGTGGAGATATGGGCGAGCCTGGGTGTAAAGGATAATACCATTTATACCAAGATAGATTCTATTATTTCTATAGCGGTTTTGATTGCCATGAGTTTACTTATTCTGGTTAAACATAACCTTAAGGCATTTAGTATTATTCATCTTATGATTATAGCGGGCTGCTTGCTGATAGGTGTAGCTACGGTACTTTACGCCCTGAATATTATACCGCCAATGGCATGGATGACCTTTGCCGGCCTTGGTTTGTATCTCGGTTATGTACCATATAATGCCGTTTTCTTTGAGCGGTTGCTGGCGTCATTCCATTGCAAGGGAAACGTAGGCTTCCTGATTTATGTGGCCGATTCTATGGGATACCTCGGCAGCGTGAGTGTTTTGCTAATCAAAGAATTGGGGCATCCTAATATCAGTTGGGGAACATTCTTCCAGCAAAGCGTAATGATCGTGGCCGTAATTGGCGGCATCAGCGCTACATTATCGTTATTATATTTCCGCCGGATATCGAGGAAGAAAAATTCAAACAAAGAACAATCAACCTTAAACATTTTACCTGTATGACGACACAGCCATCAGCAATTGTAATAGGCGCAGGCATAGTTGGTTTGGCAACTGCCAGGGCATTGGCTGTACGCGGGTACAGCGTAACCATTTTTGAACGTAATGAAAGGGCCGTAGGCGCATCAATCCGTAATTTTGGGATGATCTGGCCCATCGGGCAGGCAACCGGGCCAATGTATGAACGTGCCATGCTTTCACGCAGCATCTGGAAAGCGATCTGCGCCGAAGCGCGTATATGGCATGACGAGGTTGGTTCATTGCACCTCGCTTACCATGATGACGAATTGCAGGCCATCAAAGAATATGTAGATGCCAATCACCAGCACCGCGACTGTGCCTTATTGAGTGCCGACCAGGCTTTCCAAAAATCGCCGGCAGTGAATATGAACGGTCTGAAAGGCGCTTTATGGAGCGGCGATGAAATGATCATTGAATCGCGTGTGGCGGTAGGGCAGGTGGCAGCTTATCTTGCCGAGAGGTATGGAGTGAAGTTTTATTGGAAAACGGCTATTAGTCGTGTAGAGCATCCAACCGTTTACAGCGGCAACGAACAATGGAGCGCCGACGAGATATTTGTGTGCAGCGGCATCGACCTGGAAACACTTTATCCTGAACTATTTGCCTCTGTAAATATTTTGCAGTGCAAATTGCAGATGATGCGACTTGAAACGCAGCCGGGAAACTGGCGCATAGGCCCATCGCTTTGCGGCGGTCTTTCCATGATCCATTATCCGGGTTTCCAGGTGGCAGAATCATTGCCCGCATTGCGCAAGCGCTATGAAGAACAATATGCCGAATACCTGAAATGGGGCATCCATGTAATGGTATCGCAAAACGGTGCAGGCGAGTTGACCATAGGCGACTCGCACGAGTACGGCAAAGTGCATGATCCGTTTGATAAGGAATTTATTAATAAACTGATAACCGATTACTTACACACCTTTGCTAATTTTAAAAACTGGCAGTTGCTGCAATCATGGCACGGCCTATATGCAAAAATGATGGACGGCCGCACCGAACTGATACTACATCCGGAAGACGGTGTAACCATTATCAACGGGCTCGGCGGTAACGGCATGACGTTGTCATTTGGCTTGTGCGAACAATACATCGGCAGCAGGAGACTGCCTGCCTGAAAAAAAAATAGATATCTAAATGGATAACAGGAGAGAATTTCTGAAAAAGGCCGCCCTGCTTGCGGGCTCGGCCAGTTTGGTTAACGTTTTGCCGCCCTCTATACAAAAGGCAATGGCGATCAATCCGGCCGAGGGCAGTACTTATCTTGATGCCGAGCATATTGTGATCCTGATGCAGGAAAACCGTTCGTTTGATCATACTTATGGTACACTGCGCGGCGTGCGTGGTTATAATGACCCACGTGCGATCGATCTGCCAAACAAAAATAAGGTTTGGCTGCAGTCAAACGACAAGGGCGAAACTTATGCTCCCTTCCACCTGGATATAAAAGACACAAAAGCTACCTGGATGAGTTCGCTGCCGCACTCATGGGCCAATCAAACCAACGCCCGCAATGATGGCAGGTTTGATAAATGGCTGGAATCCAAAAGATCGGGTACTAAGGAATATGCCGATATGCCGTTAACCATGGGCTATCATACCCGGCAGGATATTCCTTTCTATTATTCGCTGGCGGATGCCTTTACCGTTTGCGATCAGAACTTCTGCTCATCGCTTACCGGTACCAACCCTAACCGGCTTCATTTCTGGACGGGTACTATTCGTCCGGAGCAAAATGAGGTTGCAAGGGCCACGGTTTGGAACGAAGATATGGACTATGGCACACTCAACTGGACAACTTATCCCGAGCGTTTGGAACAAAACGGCATCTCGTGGAAATGCTACCAGAACGAGATGAGCATTGATACCGGTTTTGATGAAGAAGGAGATTTCTGGTTATCAAATTTCCAGGATAATCCACTGGAGTTTTTCGGACAGTACAACATAAAACTATACAAGGCGCATTTAGAGCATCTGGAAAAGCGTTCGAAAGAATTACCGGCTGAGATAGAGGCTATGCAAAAGGAAATAGATGCGCTACCTGATGGTGATGCTAAAAAAGCGCATAAAAAGATACAGCTAAAACAACTGAAAGCCGATTATGAGGGCGTTAAAAAAGACAGGGAGGCTTACCGCCCCGAACATTTTGACGCATTGACTGATTACCAGAAAAATCTGCATCTCAAAGCATTCGACAGTAATGTTAACGACCCGCATTACCATGCCTTGGAGCCTTTGACTTATGACGATAATGGCACACAGCGTACATTACGCATACCCAAAGGCGATGTGCTGTACAATTTCAGGCAGGATGTAATGAGTGGCAAATTGCCAATGGTATCATGGGTTACAGCACCGCAAAGTTTTTCTGATCACCCAAGCTCGCCTTGGTTTGGCGCCTGGTATGTTTCGGAAGTGATGGATATACTTACCCAGAACCCTGAGGTGTGGAAAAAGACCATCTTCATTCTTGCTTATGATGAAAATGATGGTTATTTCGATCATGTTCCGCCGTTTACCGCGCCGCATTCGCATAAACCGGGTACCGGCAAAATATCTGCAGGTATGGATACGCGCCTGGACTTTGTGACGCTTGAGCAGGAAGAGGCCCGTCATGATTTTCCCGAAAAATACGACCGCGAAGGACCTATTGGTTTGGGCTTTCGTGTCCCGCTGGTAATTGCTTCACCGTGGAGTAAGGGTGGCTGGGTAAATTCAGAAGTTTTCGATCATACCTCAACCTTACAATTCCTCGAAACATTCCTGTACCGGAAAACAGGCAAGAAGATTATTGAAACCAATATCAGCCCGTGGAGGCGAATGATCTGCGGCGATTTGACTTCGGTATTTCGTCCATACCATAGCGATCCTATCCCTTCGCCCGAATTTGTAGCGAAAGATGCATTCATCGAAAGTATCTATAACGCCAAATTCAAAAAGCTGCCGGATAATTTTAACCGGTTGGATGCAGAAAAGACCGCGAAATTCAATACCGATCCGCATGCTTTTATGCAGCAGCAGGAAAAAGGCATAAAACCAGCAAACGCGCTGCCTTATGATATTCATGTTGATGGCAAATTGAGCGCCGATGGCAGATCTTTCGATATAACCTTCATCAATAGCGACCGCCTTTTTGGCGAAACAACCGCGGGGGCGCCATTTAATGTATATGCGCCCGGCAATGTAAAACAACTGAACGGAGAGTTTGCGCCGTTGCGTACGTGGGCCTATGCTGTAAAACCCGGCGACAAATTAGCAGATAGCTGGACTTTAGCTGACTTTGAAAATAACCATTATCATCTGCGTGTTTATGGTCCTAACGGCTTTTACCGCGAGTTTGCGGGCAACGGCCATGATCCGGAGATCGGTGTAGCGTTAGAACCGCAAAAAAGCCTTTCGGGCAAAGGGTTAACAGGTAACGCATTGCTCAGGGTCACCAATAACACCCATAGCGAACAACACATTCATATTGTAGATAACGCTTATAAAGCGGGCACTCAGGCAAAGGTCATTGCTCCCGGTAAAAGCGCCTTAGTTGTACTCGACCTGGCGAAGAACCACAACTGGTACGATGTAAGCATTAAAGTGCATGGCCATGATGCTTATATAAAACGCTATGCCGGCAGGATCGAAAACGGGAAATCTTCCTTTACCGATCCTTTTATGGGTGGCATGGTGTAGCTATTTGCGACCGGTCTGCCGTCAAATGTTTATCTTGCACAATTCTACTATGCAAAATAAACGGCAACGGATTATAAACAGGCTTATGGCGATCATCGTCGTCGCTTTTATCATTCTTACCGTAGTCGTCATTATAGACCCGCTTT
>JBQCIS010000176.1:0-2579 GCA_051953515.1 Mucilaginibacter sp. | reverse complement strand
ACATAATGTTCTGCTCCACATTCATCGAATCAAACAAAGCCGAGTTCTGGAACAGCATACCAATATGCGTACGGATAGGCACACGCTGCTCAAAGCTCATTTCGGTAAAATTCTGCCCATCGAAAAAAACCTTTCCTTTGGTAGGCTCGTGTAAACCCACGATGCACTTCAGTAAGGTTGTTTTTCCCGAACCGGAACCACCGATAATGAGGTTATTTTTGCCCGACTTAAATTCGGCCGATATGCCTTTCAGTACCTGGTTTTCGCCAAATGTTTTATCGATGTCTTTTACGGTGATCATAATAGCAAGCTTGAAATAACCAGGTCGGCAAATAATATCCAGATACAGCTGTATACCACGCCTTTAGTGGCAGATTGGCCCACTTCCAATGCACCGCCCGAAGTATAGAAACCAAAGTAGGCGCAAACAGAAGTAATGATAAAACCAAAAACGATGGATTTCACCGCGCAAACGGTAACGATGATATGATTAAACCCGTCGCGTAAACCATCCAGATACAGGTTTGGCGGAATATCATGCGAGGTAAGGCAGGCAATATACCCGCCGCTTAAACCCAATACTACCGAAACAATGGTAAGCAGCGGGATCATGGAAACCCCTGAAATGATCTTGGGCGATATGAGGAATCCCGGTGCGTTAACGCCCATTATCTCCAGCGCGTCTATCTGCTCGGTTACACGCATGGTACCGATCTGCGAAGCAATGCTTGAACCTACCCTGCCTGCCAGTACCAATGCCGAAATGGTAGGGCTGAACTCCAGTATGGTAGAGTCGCGCGAGATACTGCCGACAACAGATTTGGGAACTATTGGGCTCACCAATTGGAATGCTACCTGTATCGTCGCCACGGCACCAATAAAAACTGAAATAATACAGATAATGCCCAATGAGCCTATGCCTATGGAAACCATCTCGCGCATTACCTCCGCCCAATAGACGCTGAATTTTTCAGGTTTTCTGAAGCTGAGGCGCAGCAGGAGTATGTATCTTCCTAAACTTTGAAACATAGGCAAAAGTATATCGGGCTAAAATACTACAATTTGTTGGTGTGCATGCTTTTTAAAGCGCATTTGTTTAATGGTGACATTTATTTGATAGTATAACCACTTCAGCCTTAATTCGTTTTTTTGTACAGGTCTTTTAGTTTCAGCTCTATTTGTTTACCAATGGGCTTACCGTTGCGATAGGTAACGGCCTTTATCTCGCTTGCGCCGTCGGGTACGGATAACGGCACGCCTAAATATTTAGGCGAGTGGCTGTCGGGCAATGAAGTATCAAACGTATAATAAATATCAAGACCCTTTATTTGCGTATTCAGACTGATCTCAAGCGATTTAAATGTAGTGTCGCCCTTCGCCTTTGTGGTACTGATGTACGGATCGTAAATACTGTTGGCATGCTTTACGCCCGCAACGTCGAGCCGTTTGAAGTGAGTTTCCACCCGCTGAACAAATGCATCATAGCTTTTACCTTTTTTGGGCGACCAGTACACTTCTGCCAAGGCCATGGCACGCGGCCAGGTCATGTACTGCACCTGCCGTTCGTCCGTTACCGATTCTGTCCACAAATTGCCTTGTCCGCCTAAAATATATTTCGCGTCAACGCTATCCGGTACCGGTTCAAAATCATAGCAATTAGCCAGGAAACAACGGCCATAGGTATGCGGTTCGAGCAAAGCATCGCCCTGGTAAAGATCGAGATAGGTGTTTCCCCACGGCGACATGACCACCTCATGGCCTGCCCTGGCTGCTTTAGTGCCACCTTCCATTCCGCGCCAGCTCATTACTGCGGCATTCGGCGCCAGTCCGCCATCCACTATCTCATCCCAGCCGATCAGCTTTTTACCTTTCGACTCCACAATCTGCTCCACTTTCCTTTCAAAATAGCCCTGTAGCTCGTCAAGCGCTTTAATACCTTCCCGCTTCATTAATGCTGAATCGCGCGGATCTTTAGCCCAAAAACCTTTATAAGCCTCATCACCGCCCACATGTATATACGGGCAAGGGAACAGTTGCGCTATCTCGGTAAATATTTTATCCAGCACGATGTAGGTAGAATCATTTGCTACGCACAGCACATTATCCTGCTTCTCATAAAACGACCAGCCTGCATTTACCGGGTATTGTAAACCGGTGCATGATAAGTTTGGATAAGCAGCAATCAGCGCCAGGCTATGTGCAGGCACGTCTATCTCGGGCAGGATGGTGATAAACTTATCCTGTGCATATTTAACCATCTGGCGGATATCATCCTGTGTATAAAAACCGCCGTAAGTATCAGCCTCGCCGGGTTGAGGCGGCGCCATGGTAGTGGCATTGAACGGCCCGGTGCGCATTACACGCCATGCCCCAACACTGGTGAGTTTTGGCAGACTTTTTATCTCCACGCGCCAGCCCTCATCATCGGCCAGGTGCAGGTGCAGCACATTGTATTTGTACTTCACCATCTCGTCTATATAATTCTCCACCACCTGTTTGGAGAAGAAATGACGGCTCACATCCAGCATTAAACCGCGCCATCCGAAACGCGGGTAGTCGGTAATATCCACCGCCGGGAT
>JBQCIS010000175.1:0-12256 GCA_051953515.1 Mucilaginibacter sp. | reverse complement strand
AATAACCCGCAATCATATAATCTGTATTTGAATTTCGATAAACAGCAGGTGGAAATAGTTTGGTTCTCAAACGGGAAACTGCGCTTCTATAATATCTTCAACTTCCATAACCCGGATGAACTGGTTTATTATACCGGTATGGTAGCTAAAGAACTACAATTAACACAACGCACTACTAACCTGGTGGTAAGCGGTGACATTAACCAGGATGATAAAAATGCTACCCGCCTGGCCGAGTTCTTCAACGGTGTGGATGAGAATGAACTGAAGTTAATTGAACTGCCTGCCGAAATATTCCCGCACCAGGTATTATCGCTAACTGCTCTGTCGCTATGCGTATCATCGGAGGTGTTTTAAAGGGTCTGCGCCTTAACCCGCCTAAAAACCTGCCCGTACGCCCTACTACCGATCTGGCTAAAGAGGCCCTATTTAATATCCTGCTTAATAAAATTGAGTTTGAAGGCATTAAAGTGCTCGATCTGTTTAGCGGAACAGGCAATATCTCGCTTGAATTTGCTTCACGCGGGGCAGCACAGGTTACGGCTGTGGATCGTAGTATGCACTGTGTAAATTACCTGAAAGATACTGCCCGCCAGCATAAGCTCGAACAAATAAAAACCTATAAGGCAGATGTTTTTAAATACCTGCAAATGGAGACCGAACAATATGATCTTATTTTTGCAGACCCTCCTTACGATCTGAACCAAATACCCGAGTTACCCAAGATCATCTTCAACCAAAACCTGCTGCTTCCCGGCGGTTTGCTGATCGTTGAACATCAGTCGATGCAAAACTTGAACAATCATCCGGCTTTTGTGGAGCAGCGGAAGTATGGGTATGTATCGTTTTCGTTTTTTGAGGCGAAATAAAAATGTTATAGTCAATCTGAAGTGGAAGAGACTTGATAGGTTGTGGTAAATTTCAAAGACTTGTTACTCCATTCAGCATGATATAGTTTATAAAAATCTAACTACATTTGTATTAAACGCGCGAATTATAAATGAAAACCGCACTATTCCCCGGCTCGTTCGATCCTGTTACTAAAGCCCATGTTGATATTGTAAAACGGTCTATCGGCTTGTTCGATAAGGTTTATATTGGCATTGGGGTAAACAGCTCAAAAGCAGGCTTATTAAGTATTGAAACCCGCGAAAAAATGCTGCGTGCGGTTTTTGAGAATGAACCAAAAATACACGTGATTGCCTACGAAGGTCTTACCGTAGATTTTTGTAAAAGTATCGGCGCCGATTATATGATCCGCGGGATACGCACTGTATCAGACTTTGAATATGAAAAGGCCATTGCGCAGATGAACCATTCGCTTGAACCCGAAATTGAAAGCATCTTTATTGTGAGCAAGCCAGGGTATTCCTCCATCAGCTCAAGTATTGTACGCGAAATAATGCGTTATAACGGCGATGTATCGCAGTTTATTCCGAAAGAGGCGCTGGCTTTTCTTCAATAAGCTTTTCCTTCACCAGTACATCAATAATTAGCGGAAAAGTATTTTCTATTATAGCATCAATATGATGCGGCCGGAACCAGCGCACATCGGTAATTCCTTCTTCTATCTGCGGCTTTAACTTTTCCTCGCCTTTGTGCTTCATGGCAAACCAATGCGTTTTTTTAAGCACAACATCGCCCTTGTATATATAAGCATGGTAAGTTTTACATAACTTTTCACCAAGCTTGTGCACTTTAATACCGCACTCCTCCTCTACTTCGCGCACAGCGGCAACTTTTACCTTTTCGTCCTTCTCTATTTTGCCTTTTGGCAAATCCCATTTATCATGGCGGTAAATAAACAGGTAATGCCCTATATCATTCTTAACTAATCCGCCGGCAGCCTCAATAAGCGGCACTTTTGCAAGCAGCGAGCCCAGGTATTCTTTGGCATTATCAACCTGTATATAGAATAGTTTACTATGGTGTTTAACAATCCAGGTATAAATTATTCTCAAATCAAAGCTCTGTGCGTCAAGCTTTTCAAAGGTCGCAACAGTTTTTGGTTCTGACTCAGTTATCAGTACCACTTTTTCATTGATATAAATTCTGTATTTTTGAGCCATGTTTAATAATACTGAGGCCGAACAGAAGGTGGCCGAATTTCTGTTGCAAATTAAAGCAATTAAATTACAACCTAATAATCCATTTACATGGGCATCAGGTTGGAAATCGCCTATTTATTGCGATAACAGGGTAACACTTTCGCACCCTACTGTACGCACCTATATACGTCAACAATTAACAAACCTGATACAGGAAAGGTTTGGCTCTGTAGGCTGTATTGCGGGCGTTGCTACTGCTGGTATACCGCAGGGCGTATTAGTAGCGCAAGAGCTTGGGTTACCCTTCATTTACGTACGTTCCAAACCAAAGGATCATGGCACAGGCAGTTTGATAGAGGGCGATCCTATGCCCGGTAAACGTGTTGTGGTAATAGAAGACCTGATCTCTACGGGTAAAAGCAGCTTACAGGCCGTTGAAGCATTGCGCGATGCCGATTATGATGTTGCAGGTTTAGCGGCTATTTTCAGCTATGGGTTTGATGTGGCTACCGAAAACTTTAACGCAGCGAAATGCCCTTTTGTAACTTTATCAAACTACAGCGCGCTGATTAAATATGCCGAACAAAACCAATACATCACGTCAGACGATGTGGATATGCTGAAACAATGGCGAGAAAACCCATCTGAATGGGAAAGATAGTTGGTGGAGCAAATAAAGTAGCAGTAATAGTTTTCTTTATAAATCACAAATCGCCCGAGCATGTCTACCTTCCACAGCACAACCACTATAAATAAACCGGCAGCTGAGGTTTATGATTTTCTGTCTGATCTGAACAATCACCAGCAATTAATGGCTACTGACGATATTTCGCAATGGTCTTCAACTATAGAGAAGGCACGTTTCAGTATCAGGAATGCTATTATATTATCCATTCAAACACAGGAACTGCAGCCAAATAATATGGTGCGTATTACTGCCGTAGATAATCCCCCATTTGAAATTGAACTTAAATGGGAATTAACCCCGGTTGAAAACAACACAAAGGTTGACTTTACAATTACCGCCGCGTTAAATATGATGATGAAAATGGTGGCATCCGGTCCGCTGCAAAAGCTGGCCGATGAGGAAATAGCAAACCTTGTCAAGCTGCTGAATTGAGGGGCTTACAGCTTTTTAATAGGTGCGCTTACTGCTTCTGTCCATTCCGTGCATAACTACCAAAACACCGTTAATGATAATTAAGCTTACAATTAATACTAACATAACCTTGATCTCTTTTCTTTGTACTAAACGTTAGAACTTAAATAGTAATTAATTGATATAAGTCAAAACATGTACCAAACTTATATCAAGGGGCTTTATATTGCTTTGAACGATCTGTATACAAATTTGTTACATAAACGAATTGATTGTATATACGATTTTTTCCACATATTAACAGATATTAACATAGGAGAAATCCACATCCTGTCAGGATTTCCGCATCCACCCTACCTAATCCGAAGTATTTAGCGTATTTTTGCAAAAAATTACAGAGGGCAGCATGATAACGGTATCAAATCTTTCTTTACGCTACGGCAAGCGCACTTTATTTGAAGAGGTGAATTTAAAATTCACACAAGGAAATTGTTATGGAATAATTGGGGCGAATGGTGCAGGAAAATCTACATTTCTAAAAATATTGTCGGGCGAGGTTGATCCAACCAGTGGTTCGGTGAGCTTCACTCCTGGCGAGCGCATGGCTGTACTGAATCAGAATCACTATGCATTCGATGAATTCCCGGTAATTGAAACGGTAATGATGGGCCACAAGGAGATGTATGCGGTAATGAAGGAAAAGGATGCCATCTATTTAAAAGAAGATTTTACCGATGCCGACGGTGAGCGTGCCGGCGAACTGGAAAACCTGTTTGCCGAAATGGATGGTTGGAATGCCGAAAGCAACGCCGCTACCTTATTGAGCAACCTCGGTATAAAGGAAGACCTTCACTATAAACTACTGAAAGAACTTGACGGTAACCAGAAAGTACGTGTGTTATTGGCACAGGCGCTGTTTGGCAACCCCGACATACTAATACTTGACGAGCCCACCAACGATTTGGACATCCATACCGTAAGCTGGCTGGAAGACTTTCTGGCGGGATACGACGCCATTGTGCTGGTGGTATCGCACGACAGGCACTTCCTTGATGCGGTTTGTACCCACATTGTGGATATAGACTTTGGTAAGATGACCATTTACACCGGTAACTACACGTTCTGGTATCAATCGAGCCAACTGGCATTGAAACAACGTGCCGAGCAGAACAAAAAGGCCGAAGACAAGATCAAGGAGTTGCAGGAGTTCATCAGAAGGTTCAGCGCTAATGCATCCAAATCAAAACAGGCTACCAGTCGTAAAAAGGCTTTGGATAAGATTAACCTGGATGAAATACAGCCTTCAAACCGTAAATATCCGGGCATCATCTTCAACAATCAGGGCCGCGAAGCTGGCGACCAGATACTACATGTTGAAAATCTTTCGAAAACCCTTAATGGTGAGGTTTTATTTTCAAATATCAGCTTTACTGTAAACAAAGGTGATAAGATCGCTATCATATCGCAAAATAGTTTGGCCACTACTGCGCTGTATGATATCATTACCGGTCGCGATACCGATTTCAAAGGTACCTTTAAATGGGGCGTAACCATCAACATTGCCGATATGCCTATCGACAATGCCGAATACTTCAAAGGTAAAGATCTTAACCTTATTGACTGGCTGCGCGAATACTCACCAGGCGAAAAAGATGATCAATTCATTCGCGGTTTTTTAGGCAGAATGCTTTTTTCAGGTGAAGAAGTTTTGAAAAAGTCGACCGTACTTTCGGGTGGTGAGAAAATGCGTTGCATGTTCAGTCGTATGATGTTGCAACAGGCCAACTTGCTGATTTTCGACGAGCCGACGAATCACCTCGACCTGGAATCAATCACCGCATTGAACAACGGAATGAAGGATTTCCGCGGCACCATCCTGTTCACCTCGCGTGACCATGAGCTGGTAGAAACGGTTGCTAACCGTATTATCGAGTTAACACCGGGCGGATACATCGACAAACTGATGGACTACGATGAATACATCAACAGCGAAGTAGTTGAAAAACAGCGTGCCGACCTGTATGCATTAGCATAGTCCTTCAAAATATTCACAGCAAGCCGCTTCAGTTATTATGAAGCGGCTTTTTTTATTACTTTCGATTAATAACAATATATTGATCAACATTCAACTCATTACAAATTAGCTTTGGTATGCCATGAGCAAACGCAATAACGTCCCTGCCAATAAGCCCGAAAAAAAGCCCGCAGCACTGCCTCCGAAACCAGAAAGGGTTGCCGCAGGAAAAAAAGCGACAAGTACCCACCCGGTGAAAAAACGGGCTCCAGCTACGCCTGAAATTAAAACTACCTCAATAAATGACCCCGCCTCCTCATTAACAGAAAATAAAATGGAAGTACATCATCACCCGCAACTGGATCATAAGCCTAAACCCTGGAAAGAATACCTGTTAGAAGGATTGATGATATTTATTGCTGTAATGATGGGCTTTGTTGCCGAAAATGTAAGAGAAGATATTACTAACCATGAACATGCCACTCAGTTAACATCACGGTTAGTGCAAGACCTTCGTGCAGATACAATTGAACTTAATAAAGTCATTAAATTCGAAACAGCAATTAGCAAAAGCAACGATAAGTTGATAAACCTATTGCAACAACCACTGGCAAAGGCCGACTTTAAACAAATACAGAGGTCTATCTCTCAATCGCACAATTTCTTTCCCTTCTACCCTTCAAGCGGGGCTATTAATGCCATCAAAAACGAACTGCATTTAAAACAATTCTCAGATTCAGATATAATAACCTATATCTCTAAATACGAAAGCCTATTCAACCTGTTACGCACAGTTCAGGATGTGACATTACAATATCAGCGCACCTATATTGATCCCTTTATGTTTGATCATTTTACGCCGGCTAATCTGAACGCTGTTTTTACAGATCAATCTCCGCAGAATACGGTAATGCGCAATCTAACGCAGGAAGATCTTACCAATTTGGCCGCCTGCATGGTACTAATAAGAATAAACACCAATGAACTGATACGCGACAACCAGGCACTCAAAGAAGAGGCTATTGCATTGTTGAAATACATAAATAAAACATATCATCCCAAAAATCAATAGAATATATACAACACATAGTATTTTGCTGCACTTAAATAATTTAAATTTTTATATTTGCAGCCCAGTAAAAATGACTCCGTAGCTCAGCTGGTAGAGCAAATGACTCTTAATCATTGGGTCGAGAGTTCGAATCTCTCCGGGGTCACAGATTTTCAAAAGCCCATTTTGTAACAGAAATGGGCTTTTTGCGTCTATTTAAGCGGTTTTTGAACCGTATCATTTCCATAATGACTTGATCAAGTCAGAAGCAATTAAACAAGTTTTTTTGTTGAATTTGACGTAAATGTTTTACAAATGTTTAACAGAATCGCCATTTGGAAAAGATTACGCCGCAACCATTTATGAAATGCCCACTGTTAAAGAGATTGTATTAAAGCACCATTTAAAGGAACGTGGTGCTTGCAATGTAAAAATCAGGCTAACACACAAAAGGAAATCAATTTATTTGGATACCTCCTATTATGTAACTGCCAAACAATTAAAAAGTGATTTATCTATTAAGGATACATTTATACTTAAACAGGTAATAAACGGGGTAGAAGAATACCGCCTAAAATTAAACGAACTCGGATCGAGGTGCGATTTTTTTGATGTTAAACAATTGGCCGAGGCACTTCTTAGTAAAGAAGTCAAACCTAATGAAATTAATATCATTTCATTTGGCAGAGAACGGATAAATGAATTAAAAGAATTAAAACGAAACTCCAGTGCGGCCAACATGACAACTGTGGTCAATAGCCTCGTCGATTATTTCCATAGAGACTTTGTTCCAGTTACTGCAATTACCGCTAAGATGTTAGAGAGATACGAGATTTATCTACGAAAACCCAGAAAACTTGAACGAGTTGACCAGTTCAATAAGCTTGTTACGACTGAATCCCATGGCCTAACTGACAATGGCATTTACTGTCACTTCCGAGACCTAAGGATATTATTCAACAATATTAAGGATCATTATAATGATGAGGAACTTGGTATTACCGTCATAAAACATTATCCATTCAAAAAGTATAAAATACGACGATACAAGCCCAGAAGAAAGAAAAAACTGACAATTGAACAGGTGAAGAAAGTAAGGGATTTAACTGTATCTCCGAATTCAAGAATGGAATTGGCACGAGACTTATTTATGCTAAGTCTTTACTTATGTGGTATGAACGCTGTCGATTTATATAAATTTGAAAAACAAGAAAGAACTCCAAAAAGGATTGAATATTACAGATCTAAAACTACTTCGCGCAGAACAGATGAGGCATTTATAAGTATTAAATTGGTTAACGAAGCAAAAAATCTTTTTATTAAATACGTAGGTGCAATATCTAATCGTTATTCGAATCACTTAAATCTTGACCATGCATTAAGTATTGGAATGCGAGAAGTTGGCAAAAAATTAGCAATACCAAATCTTGAATTCTATGATGCCAGGCATTTCTTCGCGGATGTTGCAAGAAATAAGTGCCGTTTCTCGAAAGATGATATCGGCCTTGCGCTGAACCATATTGATGACGATACAAATGTTACTGATCTGTATGTATCAAAAGATTGGTCTATCATCGATGAAATTCAGCAGGCGGTAATTAATTTATTAAAATAAGCTTATAAGGCTTAATAATCATAGTTACTATTATTTATGGAGAAGCAAGTATTAGCAGAATTAAAGGCTATAAGAGAGGCAATATCAATATTGGTCGGTTCATCACATCTGCCAAAGGATGAACAATTTTCGCAAACTATTTTAGACCAAGCAGCAAAAAAATATAAAAAGTTGATAATTGAAAGAGAGGAATGGTTAGTAGATTATGATTTAAGGGATATTTTCAAAGGCGTTGGATATGGTGCAGGGAAATTTTTGCGTGAAGAATTATGTTTCACACAATACATAGTAAAGGGGAAAAGTTGCTATTATAATCGTAAAGCATTGATTGCATTAGCGCGCGAATTAAAGAAGCGTGATGTGGATTTAGCCAGGTACATCGAATATAAAAACGATAAAGCGAAATTTGACGCAAAATCAAAGTCTCTTGCAAGTAAAAAATTAGCAACCTATATTTTGCCAGATGATATGCATAATATCCAAAACAATAATCCACCAAAACCTAATAGAAATTTAATAGTTGCTGAGATAGAACAGCTTCAAACTGAGTTCAAAGAACTTAAAATGGGGGATTACATCGATATACATAACAACCATGCAATTTATAAATCAGATTATATGTTAAAGAAATACCGAGATGATCCAAATAGGAAACGTTATAGTAAGTGGATAGTGAGTTTTAATTGTGCGAATAAGGCGTTGGAGTTAGTGATGTAATGAAATAGATAAGCTTCTTTTTTATTTCTGGCTCTTATTCCGAATTGATTTGGCGGCTATATGTTGCCCACTATAAAGTAATAATTAAGATGATAATGATAAAAACAATCGCCAAACGAATATTATAAAATGCTACTTAATTCTGCTCAATCCAAAAGAAATTATCTATATAATTTATCTTGTTTCTATAATCCATCAAAGGCCAACGCCTCAACTTACAAATTATTATTTTTAACTACAAAATATTAACTTAGTGGTGATTAAACCTAACCAAAGTAACGAGTGGATAATTCATTACGTAAGTTTCGGGACCGACTCCGAATTATCATTATTCTTTATACCTTTTGCGAGCGAATGAACGCTGACGAGGCTATTAATGGGCTTTTCAGAAGTGAAATAAAAATACAGGCGCTCGATTTCTTATTACGTTATCCGGACTTTCTATGCTTGGAATTGCTGGATCTTTTGGAGCATGATCAAACGTTAGATGAACGGGAAATCAGACAAACTATCGTGGCTGTTTATGCAAATAAAGAACCGGAGCTTCGCGTCGAAGAGATGGAAAAATTCTTTCACGGGGCTTACGAGAGCATTGATGAAGTAATTGCTTTTCATGTAAGCATTGGCTTTCTGAAGCATGACAGTAAAAAAAGAACCGATGGTAAAACTTATGATAAACATTATTACGTTACACGATCCTGTGCGGACCGCATCGATCTATTTTTAAAAGATATTCCGGCAGTAGCCTGGTTTTTTGAACGCGCTGAACTAATCCGAAAGTATTTCGGCGAATTTTCTGGGACAGAGTTAAAAACAAGACAATATCGGTATGCTGAATACAGTAACATTTCTTATAAAACCTAAATCCGCAATGTAAATGACCGTGTCAGAGATCAATTCAAAACACGTTTTAATACCCAGCTTTCATGAATAGTACTGATATTAATTACAAGGAGTTTGTGAAATATGTTCACAAAGAGTTTGAAAACCGTGTAACATATGAAGAAATTAATGAAATACTTTTCTTGCAGCAAGGCTACAACAAGGATAGCCCAGCGTCACTAGGCAAATCACTAGTCTTACATCGTTTGCGGTTCAGCGGTAAGAAAGTAACCGGAGAAACCTTTGTTTAAGATCAGCCGCTGTTCAAGGGAATCAATGTTTGGATTGCCGATAACCATAAAGGGAAATCCACCATATTTAAGGTTATCAAGTTTGCGATCACAGGCGCAGACAGCATTAAACGCGACTTGAAAGATTGGATTAATGAAATTTTACTTGAATTCAGTATTGGTGATAGCGTATATACCTGTGTAATCGATCGTCATGGACGTGATACCGGTGCATTATATCGATTCGAATGGAAACATTTTTCTTTCATCGGGATAATCAAAAGCTAGATACTATTGAAAATGATATCGAATTTTCCTTTAAAAGCATGACCCGGTTCCTGGAAAAAATCCAAGAGTTTTTCTTTGAACAGTTTTCCTTCTATACCCTAAAATATACCAAAAAGAGCAGTTCAAAGGACGAGTTTGAACTTAATACAACCAATCTTAGCTGGGCTACCTATTTCAAATCGATTTACTTGGAATCGAGCAATTACGACTATCTGTTCTTTGATACGGAAAGTATTGGCGCGCAAGGGAAAAAGATATTTGAAATGATTTTAGGTCTGCCTTTGACCTATCCGATCAACATGCTGAATATTCAACTGGATAAAACAACAGAAGAGATAGGTCGCATAAAACTAATGGATCGATCCAAAATGGAAACGATGACCACTAAAAAAAAGGAACTGGAAAACCAGTATGCGATCACACGTGCTGAACTTGCAGAAGCTGAAAAACTGAATCATATCACTTTCAGCGAAAAAAGCTTTGTGGCCGAATATATTGTATTGCAAGAAAGTATTAATGCAGTCAGGAAACTACAACGTATCGCAGAAGAAGCATACCAAAATGCCAAAACGGGGCAACGATATGTATTACAGGAGTTAGAAAACCTGCGGGAAGACAGGCAGAAAGTTCAAGCGGAGATTAACAGGCTGGGCAAGCAAGAATTAAATGTCGAATTATACCGGCAGGCGGAGAGTTTTTTCACTAACCTGGAAATCAAGGTTTGTCCGCATTGCGAAACAGAGGTCAGCGACCATAAAAAAGCAAAGGAGCATCACGATCATACATGCAGTCTGTGTGGAGAAACGCCTACTGAGACGAAAGTCGACGAAGCGGAATTGCAGGAAAAAGCGGAACGGATCAAACAGGAATTAACCGGCCATCACACCCGTTTACAAAAAGTAGAAGAGAATATCTTGATACAAACGCAATCCCTGCAAAAACAAGATACCATTATTGCTGAATTATACAATCAATTAGTAGCAATTCCTTCCATGCAGGCAGACATTAATAAATTAAAGGAACTGGAAGATAAAATTGAGTCCATAGCCAGAGAGCGTAAAAATCAGCAGCAACTCTTCGAAAAAAAGGACAAGCTTATACAGGAAGAAGCCGTATTGAAGTTTCAACTGGATGATATCAATAACACGAAACAGACCGATAACAGCCAGTTTCTGGCAAGGTTACAACTTAAAAAAGATATCCTGGAGTATGCGTTGGCCTCACTGGGGAAAAAGCGTATTAAACTCAACGAATCGATATTAGAAATATTGGAAAAACTTATTCTTAGTGAAGTTAATGCTTTTGGCTTAGTCAGTATTACCCGTATACAAATCGATGAGAAATTTAACCTGTGGTTTACTCAAAACACGGTTCCTGTCGATTTTAGCCAACTGGAATCGGGTGAAAAACTTCGTGTAAAACTCGGCTTTTATTTAAGTCTGATTCAACTGGATATTGAGTATAACTTGGGACGTCACCCACGTTTCCTCATTTTCGATTCTCCAGGTAGCGAGGAAATGGTACCCAAACATTTGAACGGCTTGTCAGATATCCTGAAAAGTGTCAACAAACGTTTTCCGGATCAATTACAAATATTTATTGGCTCCGTACTACGAGAATTGGGACAGATTACAGAACCTGAAAAAACGTTTGTAAAAGCCGAAGATGAATTTCTTTTCTGATGACGACTAACGGGGAGTACGTAGAACTATTTGAGAGCGGCAGTTTATTCAGGCAAACCCAATTGCTCGATAATTTTTATGTGCAAATTTCCATTGACGGCATACCCGACGCGGAGTTATTGAACTTGTTGACTACTGCTATTAACCGTTCTGTCTATGTTTTTATTAAAAGAACGGCGTTTAAATTACTAGCCGAACTGACATTACTAGGCCGGATCAACAATTTTTACCGGGTATTGGGCATAGCGCAGGAATTCTTAACCGCTGAAGATAGCATTTTGAGAACGGTCGCGCTCAAATATATCCCCTACTTTACCCATCTTTTAACGTCAGCAATCCTGTCAACAATTACCCATTTGACGGACGACAGGGATGGCGAAGTAGCCGGGCAAGCCTACTTTTGCTTGGGTCTGTGTGAACTGCAGCAGGCCACTTCCGGTAAAGATCCTATGCAGGCGATGGTTAAAATGAATGAGGCGGTGAGGTATTTTCTTGCCGCTGCGGCCAGTTCGGAACAACGTTCTGACGCAGACTTTATGACGCAGATGATTTATTGGTTACTAGCGGTGAATCGTGGCGATGCGGCGGAGGTGGCCACATATTTTGGCCAAATAGAACAATCTTTACGGA
>JBQCIS010000174.1:0-18378 GCA_051953515.1 Mucilaginibacter sp. | reverse complement strand
CTTCTGGAACACCGACAAATTTTTTAATCAGCCATTTTTCAACGAAGAATTACCGGCTGTAAACGTAAAGGAAACCAAAGACAATTTTCATGTGGAAGTGGCTGCCCCCGGTTACAAAAAAGATGATTTTCATGTAAGCGCTGACAATGGCATACTGACTATCAGTGCAGAAACCAAACAAGAAAACAAAGAAGAAAAAGCAGACTACACCCGCCAGGAATTTAGCTGCTCGTCATTTTCCCGTTCGTTCACATTGCCAGATAATACTTCGGCCGAGAACATTAAAGCACATTATGAGGATGGTTTGCTAAAAATAGAGTTGAAAAAACTTGAAACCAGCATACCAGCCAGAAAAGAGATCAAAATCAGTTAACCTAATCACATTACATGCCGGTTAGTTACCGGCATGTTTTTTTATTGGCCATGGAAAATTTCATCAAAACGTTCACAGATATTTCTATCGGAGATATTGGCGAAGTCGGCGGCAAAAACGCATCATTGGGCGAAATGTTTAATGCGCTTACCCCTAAAGGTGTTAATATACCTGATGGCTTCGCAGTTACAGCAGCGGCTTTCCGTTATTTTACCGGCTTTAACGGAATAGGTAAGCAACTGGAGGACTTGATGGCGCAATTGGACCGCGAGAAATTTGCTAACCTTACCGTTATTGGCGAGCAGGCCCGGTCATTAATTATGCAGGCAGAGTACCCTGCCGATTTGCGCATGGCGATCTGTGATGCGTACGACAGCACGTTTGATTTCAGTGAAGTTGCTGTAGCCGTAAGAAGTAGTGCCACTGCAGAAGATCTGCCCAATGCCAGTTTTGCCGGGCAACATGAATCCTATTTAAACATTACCGGGCACAGTGAGCTACTGGATGCTGTACATAAATGTTATGCGTCGCTATATACCGACCGCGCAATTAAATACCGCGAGGATAAAGGCTTTTCACATAGCCAGGTATATCTGTCAGTAGGCGTACAAAAAATGGTACGTGCGGATAAAAGCTGCTCCGGTGTTGGGTTCACGCTTGAACCTGAATCCGGTTTCCGGGATGTGATTCATATTGCCGGCGTATGGGGACTGGGCGAAAATATTGTACAGGGAACGTCGACACCCGATGAGTTTTTACTTTTCAAGCCATCGCTCAAAAAAGGACTTAAATCCATCATACAGAAAAACATTGGCAGCAAGGCTAAACGAATGATCTATGCTGATGAAAAAGCAAAAACCAATTTTACGCTAAACCAGGATACGCCATGGGAGTTGCGTGAAATATTTGTACTCAGCGACCATGAAGTGGAAGAATTAGCCAAATGGGGATTACTAATAGAGGAACACTATCACAAACCAATGGATTTTGAGTGGGCTAAAGATGGTATAACCGGGCAATTGGCCATAATACAGGCACGGCCCGAAACCGTTCATAGCCGCCGCAAAGAGGTTACGATAAAACAATGCCATATTACCGAACGGGGGAAAGTATTAGCCAGCGGTGAAGCTGTTGGCAATAGAATTACCTGCGGCCCTGCACGGATAATTGCTTCACCTGCTGAGGCATCCCAACTGCAGGATGGCGAAATTCTGGTTACTGACACCACCAGCCCCGACTGGGATCCCATATTGAAAAAAGTTGCGGGTATTGTAACCAATAAAGGCGGCCGCACCAGCCATGCCGCTATTATAGCGCGTGAACTGGGGGCCGTGGCTATTGTGGGCACGGAAAATGCCACCTCAAATATTAAAAATGGCGACATAATTACATTGAGCTGCGCAGAAGGTAAAACTGGTTTTGTTTATGAAGGCAGGCTCGCCTGGCATGAAACCCTGATCCACACTAAACACTTGCAGTTGCCAGAACAGGTTAAGGCGCAGCTTATTGTGGGCGACCCGGAGCAGGCTTTTGAACTATCGTTTTATCCAAATGACGGCGTGGGCCTGATGCGGCTTGAATTTATTATCGCCAACCACGTAAAAATTCACCCCATGGCGCTGGTTAACTTTGAACGGGTAACCGACGAAACCGACCGCGTAAAGATTAAAAGCCTCACTCGCTTATACCCGGATAAAACCCAATATTTCGTTGACCAGTTGAGCCAGGGCGTGGCCACTATTGCGGCCGCTTTTTATCCTAAAGAAGTGATTGTAAGGATGAGCGACTTTAAAACCAATGAATATGCCGGCTTGATAGGCGGCAGTTATTTTGAACCGGCTGAAGAGAACCCGATGCTTGGTTTCAGGGGTGCATCCCGTTATTATAATGAGCGTTACCGCGAAGGGTTCAGGTTGGAATGTGAGGCTATGAAAGTGGTACGCGATGAAATGGGCTTGACCAATGTGAAGCTGATGATCCCTTTCTGCCGTACCGTAGCTGAAGGCAAAAAGGTAGTAGCTGTAATGGAAGAATACGGGTTAAAAAAAGGCGTTAACGGACTTGAGGTATTTGTTATGGCCGAAATACCGGCTAATGTATTATTGGCAAATGAATTTGCAAAGGTTTTTGATGGATTTTCCATTGGCTCTAATGACCTGACCCAGCTCGCCTTAGGAATTGACCGCGATTCGGCCCTGATTGCTGATTTGTTTGACGAGCAAAACGACGCCAGCAAGATGCTTATCTATTCCATGATCAAAAGCTCCCGGCGTTCTCACCGGAAGATAGGCTTATGCGGGCAGGCCCCCAGCGACTCGGCAGCATTTACCGATTTTTTGGTTGATGCCGGCATCGATAGTATCGCCTTTAACCCTGATGCCCTGGTTTCCGGTATAAAAAACATTCAGAAAGCACTGGCAAAAGATAAGCCGAAATTTACGGACATCCAGTTAACCGAAATTATATGAAAGCTACAGACACAATAACAGCCCTTAGAAAAATAGTTGCTAATTGGTGGATGATCTTCGCCAGCGGGGTTTTATTTGTTGTGCTTGGCATCTGGATTATGTCTGCACCGTTGCAATCATATTTTACCATTAGCCTTTTCTTTGCCGGTATCATCACGTTAGCAGGATTAATGGAATTAACCTTTACACTACTAAATCGTAAAATGTTAAGTAGTTGGCCGTGGTACGTGGCAGGCGGTGTAGTTGATGTTGTTGTCGGGGGCTACCTCATGACTTATCCGCTGGTCACTATGATTTTATTGCCCATCTTTTTTGGCCTTTGGATGTTATTCAGGGGTATTGTAGCGGTCAGTCATTCAATACAACTTCGCCACAGCCATTTGTGGGGTACCGATTGGATGCTGATTATCGGCATCGTGATCATCCTGCTCGCGCTCCTGATCATTATCAATCCTGCGCTCGGCGCACTGAACTTTCTTACCTGGACTTCGCTCTCATTTATCGTTTCAGGCATTTTCAGGATTACACTGGCGTTACGATTATACAGTTTCCAGAAGCTGCGGCATGGTTAATACCCAGTTTATTAAACAAATAAAATGAAAAAGATTTTGGTGCTAACCGACTTTTCCGAAAACGCGAATCATGCAGCCAAGTTTGCTGTAGAATTAGCGCTCCGTCTAACGGCCGACGTTTTACTATTCAACAGCCTTACAACTAATCCCATACTGCCTGTGTTTACCGATGGGCCGTGGTTAGTTGACGAGGGCACGGGCTGGGCAAATAGCAGCCTGAAGGAAATGCATGCCCTTGCAGGCGAACTACGATTAATGGTGGAGGATGTTGCAAAAAATGGGCCGGCACCAAAAATCCTTACCAGTTTTGGTGAGGGGGATCTTGGATTGAACATAAAACAGCTTTGCAGGGAACATCGCATCAGCCTCATTATTATGGGCGGCAAAACAGGCAGCGGGTTTAACCATCTTTTATATGGCGGCGATACCTCATCGGTTATCAACCAAACGCCGGTACCTGTACTTATTGTGCCGCCAAAAGGTGAGTTAGCTTCGATAGACAAGATGCTATTAGCTACTGATTACAATACTGCCGACAGGAAAGCACTAAGTTATCTGATTAGTTTAGCCACGGCCCTTAATTGCAAAGTTGGAGTTGTGCACGTACAGCCTCCGGGCAAAGCATCCCAAAACGTAACCGTTAAAACAAACCGGTTCCTTGAGCAGTTGCATAGCTTCGGCAATGCCGGTATCAGCTTTCACCAAGTCCGCAGAAAAGATATATTGGCAGGGTTACGGCGCACCTGCCGGAATTCTGGCGCTGGTTTGCTGGCTTTAGTACATCGTAAACGCTCTTTTGTTGGCGCTCTAATTGGCCAGTCTATCAGTAAAAAGGCTATAAGCCGGCAACAAATTCCGCTACTTGTTTATCCCTCAAGCTCATGATACATGAACGGCCGCAACAAAATAGCAACCCATTCCCATACACCGGCCTCAATCCGGAACAGGTAAGGCTCGCCCGGCAACAATTTGGCAGCAATACACTGGCTAAACCGCGCAGCATTTTTTGGCGCAGCTTTCAAAAGACGTTTCTTGACCCAACATTCCTGCTGCTTTTATTGGCCGTAATCCTTTATTTGCTGCTCAATGAGATCGCTGATGCCTTATACATGTCCGCCGCGGTGCTGGTTATCGCCTGTATTGCGTTTTACCAGGAGAATCGTAGCGGTCATGCGCTCGAAGCGTTAAAGAAATTAACCGCCAGACGGGCCAAAATAATTCGTAATGGCAATATCATGTTTTTGCCCGGCGAGGAGATCGTTGTAGGCGATTACATCGTGGCTGAAGAGGGAACTATTCTGGCCGCAGATGGCGAGATCATCCATGCAAATGACTTTTCGGTGAACGAATCCTTACTCACGGGTGAATCTGTGGCAGTATTCAAAAATATCCTGCCTGACGACCACGTTGTTTACCAGGGCACTACCGCAGTTTCGGGTCTGGCAGTATACCGGGCTACACATATTGGTGCCGCCACGCGTATGGGTATGATTGGTGAATCACTCCACCCTATCCGTAGGGAAAAGTCTCCGTTGGAACGACAGATCAATCGCTTCGTTAGTCGGATGACTATGGCAGGCATTGCAGTGTTCCTCCTGGTATGGGCTATTCATTACTTCCGCACCCACCTATGGATCAATAGTCTGCTGCAGGCGCTGACACTGGCAATGTCCATTTTACCAGAGGAAATACCAGTTGCTTTTTCCACTTTTATGGCTATAGGCGCCTGGCGCCTGATGCAAAAAGGCATACTGGCAAAAGATGTCAGAACGGTGGAAGCATTGGGCGCTGCTACAGTGATCTGCCTGGACAAAACCGGCACAATTACCGAAAATCGTATGGAATTGATACAGCTCTATAGTCACAAAGCCAAACATTTGCTTGAGGCGAGTGAGTTTTCAAGGCAGGAGGTAGCTGAATTAATTGCATTTGGCATGTGGGCCAGCGAACCTGTCCCATTTGATGGAATGGACAAAGCCATGCACCAGATTTATGCCCGCACTACTGAAAAAGACGAGCGGGTGCTTTTTCATTTGGAGCACGAGTATCCCTTAGCCGGAAATCCCCCAATGATGACGCATATATTTGCAGGACGACAAGGCCAGCGGATAATTGCCGCTAAAGGTGCGCCTGAAAAGATAATATCAGTTGCATCCCTGGATGAAAATGAAAAAAGTAATATAAGGGCAATTGCCGCTGAACGTGCTACAAACGGATATCGTGTGCTGGCGGTAGCTGAAGGAAAACTAAAAGATGCTATCTTTCCGGCACAGCAGGAAGATCTGGAATTTCATTTTATCGGCTTACTCATATTTTATGATCCGCCGAAAAAAAATATAGGCCATGTTTTTAAAGAATTCACTAATGCTGGTATCCGGATTAAAATGATAACAGGCGATAGCCGGGAAACAGCCATGTCAATTGCCGTGCAAACAGGGCTGGCTCCTCATTTAACAGTCAGCGATGGTGCGGCAATAATGAAAGCTTCGGAAAAGGAACTGGCAACGTTGGCACAGGATACATCAATTTTTGCACGTATGTATCCGGAGGCCAAGCTGAAGGTGATTAATGCACTGAAAAAGCTGGGGCATATTGTTGCTATGACGGGCGATGGGGTGAATGATGCTCCCGCACTAAAAGCTGCTCACATCGGTATTGCTATGGGCAGGCGCGGCGCGGATACGGCAAGAGAAGCGGCTTCGCTCGTTCTTCTGAAAGATGATCTGGCTAAAGTGGCCGACGCAATTGCCAAGGGTCGCCAGATTGCACTGAACTTAAAAAAAGCAATCCGATATATTATCTCAATTCATATCCCGATTATACTGGTGGTTGTAATACCTTTACTTTTTAGCTGGACTTATCCTGATATTTTTTCGCCGGTGCATGTAATTTTTCTTGAACTGATTATGGGGCCAACATGTTCAATAGTATATGAAAATGAACCTGCTGATCCCAATCTGATGATCATGCCGCCACGTATGGTTACGGCCGATTTATTATCGTACCGTGAGCTTGGAACCGCAGCAATTCAGGGGTTGGCAATCGCAACAGGTGTTTTCTTAATCTACGGTTTGGCTGTTTATTTACACCAGGATGAAAATACTACCCGCGCGTTAGTGTTTATTACTTTAACAAGCGCAAATATCTTTCTTACGCTGATTGACCGTTCAATATACCGGGCAAATCAAAGGCGAAAAATGCATAAGAATCGGTCATTAACGGTAATGATTTCTATCACCTTATTCTTATTGATAATGATTTTCTTAATACCATCCATACGGAATTTCTTTGGATTTAAACTTCCTGAAGTAAAGCTGACGGTGTGTGCAATACTGACCGCCTTGTTGAGTGTGGTTTGGTTTGAAGCTGTAAAACGCCGTGTGAAATAGGCAAACAACCTTAAAGTGTTATTGAATACCGGATAGCAACCCGCAAATAAGGGTAAGTTTTGTTTACCGGTGGAAAAGCGCGATACGTACCATGCAAGTTGAAATAACCTTGCTGAGCAGTCAAAGTGATTGCATGTGTTAAATTGATCCCCACATCATTGGTGAATACATGCAGCAGATAATACGACTTATTGCCGTTAATGGTGGTCATCCAACCGCCGCGATAGGCCGCATTGTAAAAAAACAGCCCGGCCAGTGTGAATTTGCAGCTACCGTAGTAGGATGCGCCCGGTCCGTAATCGTAATTGCGGCTATCCCAGGTATAATGGTCGGGTATCGCGGCCAAAAATAATGCTCCTGCCCCTGCGGCGGCATCGATCCGGGATTTTTCCGGCAAATTAAAATGGGCGTAAAAGTTCATTCGTACCCCTTCCGCACTGTAATAAAAGGCTTCGTTATTGATATAATCATAGTTAGCAGAGAGCTCGGTATAAATGGTGTTGTTCCGCATGTATATCTTCCATCCTGCCAGTGAACCGTATAAGCTCACTATATTTAACCTGGAGCTATCATCCTTACCGGCCTCGATCACCAGCGAAATATGGCTGAATGGCGCTTTCATCCCGTCTTCCGGAACACCATACATCAGGCTTAACCTTCCATACGGGCCGAAATGCCCATCGCGAAAAACATCTTTATTGTTTACATTAAACTTTCGCATTCCCATGTCAAGTTCGCCTTTAAGTGGCGTAGTATCAATCTCGGCTGGACTAATATCCGGCTTACCCCATTGACCGTCGAGCAAGCGAGTCAATCCATTAGACGGGTTGATAAAAGAAGCAAAAGCCTCGCTTACTTGTCGTTTCAGACCATGACTACGATTATGTATGAGCTTGCTTGCCATACGATGACTCACTTCGCCCAACATAATGCCGCCAAAACTGGTGTTTATAAGGTCATTGACTGATGGAGCCTGGGTTTCGCAGAAGGTTTCCCAAATATAACTACCTACTAAGGTAGCCGGCGCTGATTGCCAAAAATTATATCCGTTTGACCTGAAAGCGTTGTAAAAAATGCTGCCATGAAAGGGATGGCCTATTTGATTTGTCTGGAACTGATCATTATCCCATGCCCAACTTGAAGGCTTAATATTATGACCGATTGATTTAAATGAAATATTGGCCCATGATGCTCCTGAACCATAATTATCCAGCAGCCAGGGAAGTGTTTCGGCTAATCCAAATTCCAGCGCCGAACGCCCAAAATGTTTTTGCAGTTTTTGAGGTAATGTATCAATTTTCAGACGTTGCGCTGGTGCTACCTGTGCGTTTGCGGTAACCGACAAACCAAATAAAACAAAGAATATAAAGCATTTCATCGCCGTACGCCAAAGTCGTAACGATAACCCAGGGCAACCATGGCTGCACCAGTGTTATTCTTGCCATCGACAGCATATTTTTGGATATTGAAAAAACCATAATTGCCGCCACCTTCAATGAAAATGCTGCCGCGCATAAGCCTATAACTCAAGCCCAGGTTACCTTCTACGCCCGCATTGACACGATGCAGGGAACCCCGGACATTGGTATTGTCATCAAATGAAAGCGAACCGCCAGGTAGCGGCTGCTGCCCGCCGGAATCAGTATACAACTCGCTTTTACCGCTGGTGACCTGGTGTGCGGATAATAATAAACCAACAAACGGCCCTGCGCTTATATAAATACGAAAAGGTGATTTGCCGAAATTCCAACCGGTTTTGGCCAATACAGGCAGCAACAAATAGTTCAATTTTGCCTCGCTGTTATAATTGGCATAAAGATATTGTGGCGCCTGCCCTTCCGGAAACATGGCCTTTACTTCATCAGGGGTTGTAAACGCCTGCAGGCCATTTTTCTTGCCGCCCTGTGCGGAATACTCCAACATAGGTTGCAGCGAAAAAACCTCTGAAAACCAAAGCTCTGCAAATACGGCCGCGTCCGGTCCCAACCGGGAACTATAACCGGTATTAAGTGGGTTTTGGTTACCGCTACCTGCTGTTAAGTTGGGGATACTGATACCTCCGCGAAAACCTAACGACAAATCCTGCGCAAACGAAGTTGTATACAGCAAGATACAAACGGCTGATAGGTAAAATGTCTTTTTCATATAGTAGATTTTTAAATCAAAATTTCCTATTTAATATCACTCTGCACATGACGTGGCTCATTCTTGCTAATGACCCCGGTCATGTTTTTGAAAAGAGCCGCCCGATAACTTAGCTGAATGAACCTCACAACTGGAACGCGGACTTTTTTTAATGAATCGGGCGAATTGGCCAGGTTTGTGGGGCGCGTGTTCTCTGTTGGTTCAAGACCACGTTATGAGTTTAAGGAGCTGCTTGCTCAATGCTATTTAATCGGCTACAAATCCTTACCACTTATTGGTTTAACGGGCTTTATAATGGGGCTTGTGCTTACTATGCAGCTGCGGCCATCATTGGTGGAGTACGGTGTAGAGTCACAACTGCCGCAAATGGTAGGCATTGCCATTGTGCGGGAGATCGGTCCCGTTATCACTGCACTGATATTCGCAGGGAAGATCGGCAGCAGCATAGGCGCTGAACTGGGTTCCATGAAAGTAACCGAACAAATTGATGCCATGGAAGTTAGCGGCACCAATCCATTCAAATACCTGGTCGCCACGAGAGTATTGGCAGCCACAATCATGCTGCCCATACTTACAGTGATCGGCGACGCGATATCGCTGTTTGGCGCTTTTATCGGCGTTAATATCCGGGCGGTTACCAGCTTTAATCTCTTCTTTACGCAGGTATTCCAAAGTGTTAGTTATGGCGATATGGTTCCGGCTTTTATTAAAACTTTCTTTTTCGGCTTTGCCGTAGGGTTAGTGGGCTGTTACAAAGGCTATAATTCAAGCAAGGGAACGCGAGGCGTGGGCAGTTCGGCAAATTCTGCCGTTGTTCTTTCATCGGTACTAATCTTCATTATCGACCTGCTGGTGGTACAGGTGACGGATATTTTAGGATTGAATTGACATGAGCCCCCAAGCCGCCACCGTACCCTTGATCAAAATAGAACATTTGTACAAGCATTTTGGCGAATTGCAGGTGTTAAAAGACTTTAACATGGTGCTCAATCCGGAAGAGAACCTGGTAGTGCTCGGCAGATCCGGTGTAGGCAAATCAGTGCTTATCAAATGTATTATTGGCTTATTGAAACCTGATAGCGGTGATGTTGTGGTTTTCGGCCAGCACATTCCCGAGCTCGACCACGATGCGCTCGACAGGATAAGGGTAAGAATTGGGTTTCTGTTTCAGGGCAATGCGTTATATGATTCGATGACCGTTCGTGAAAATCTGGAATTCCCGTTACGGAGGCAATGGATCGGGCACACGCAAAAAGAAGTGGATGAATTGGTAATGGAAGCGCTGGATAATGTCGGCCTGAAGCATACCGTTGATATGATGCCGTCGGAACTTTCAGGCGGCATGCTGAAGCGTGTTGCTTTAGCAAGGACAATGATCCTGAAGCCCGATATTATTCTTTACGACGAGCCGACAACCGGCCTCGACCCGGTAACAGCGCGGGAAATAGATCAACTTATTGTCAAACTTCGGCGGAAATACCACACTGCATCCATTATTATATCGCACGATATGAACTGTGTAAAGAACACCGCCGACCGCGTGATCTTACTATTAGACGGCAAATCGTACATATCAGGAACTTATGCAGAACTGGCACGAAGCAACGACCCGAATATTAAACAATTTTTCGAATGATATGACAAATCAAAGCGCAAATAACAGTAAACTGGGCATATTCGTTATAGCAGGGCTTTGCCTGCTGATTATGGCTTTTTATTTTGTTGGCAAATACCATAACCTGTTTGGCAGTAACTTCAGGTTAAGGGCGCGTTTTCGTAATCTAAGCGGCCTTATTGAAGGCAATAACGTGCAGTTTTCAGGCATCCAGGCCGGCACGGTAAAAACCATACGGATGCTTAACGATACAACCATCGAGGTTACTTTGCTCATTAATGATAATTTACGGAGTTATATTCACAAAAACGCTGTTGCAGCTATCGGTACAGAAGGTTTAATGGGGAATAAAGTAGTCAATATCGTGCCGGGGACCGGCCCCGCCCCTGTTATTGTAGAAAACGATTTGTTAATGCCTGCGCATTCTGTAACTACTGATGAAATGTTGCAAACCTTATCTGAAACTAATACAAATATCAAAACCATCTCCTCTGCTTTAAAAAAGAACGTGTTGAAACTGGATAGCAGCCCGGTGCTGCAATTGTTAAGTAACAAACAAATTGCCATGCAGTTACGGCATTCATTAAATCATATAGAATCGGTAACCGCAAACGCCGACCAGTTCAGCAAAAATCTGAATAACCTCATCAGCAAAACCACCCATGGTAAAAGTGCAGCCGGTGTGCTGCTTGCCGATACAGCGACAGCAGTAGACCTGCGCTCAGCAATTAGCCATATTAAACAAACAGGCGTTCAGGCAGAAAAGCTCAGCAGCCAGCTGAACAATTTAATTACGGAATTGCAAGCGGATATGACTACCAAACACACAACGCTGAACCTGCTGCTAAGAGACACTTCAGTAGCCGGCCGCATAAACCGCACCATTACCAATATAGAAAACGGTACCGATGGCTTCAACCAGAATATGGAAGCGCTGAAGCACAATTTCCTGTTACGCGGTTATTTCAAAAAACAGCAGAAAAGCAAAAAGTGATGTGACCAATATCACACATTGGCATGACTCGCCTCATGGTGGCTGAGGAATTTTTCTTGAATTTTTGGTTATCAATCCCACTTGCATGAAAATCCTTGACGGAAAAGTAGCTATTATAACCGGTGCCGGTTCCGGTATTGGTAAAGCTATTGCCCTATTATTTGCCCAAAACGGCGCCAGGGTAATGCTGGCAGACCTGCACCAGGAAAATATAGAAGCAGTATCGGCAGATATACAGAAATTTGGCGGCACTTCGTTTTGCTATGCATGTGATGTAAGTCAGGACAAAGAAGTGGAACTATTAGTTGAGGAAACGCTTAAAGTTTTCGAAACTGTAGATATACTTATTAATAATGCCGGTATTATGGACTGTTTTTCCCCAGTTGCTGATACCAGCAATGAATTATGGAATAGCGTTATAGGTACAAACCTGAATAGCGTATTTTACCTCTGCCGGAAAGCCATCGGATTGTTTTTGAAAAAGGGTAACGGCACGATCATTAATATCGCTTCGATAGGCGGTTTATTTGGCGGTCGTGCGGGCAGCGCTTACACTGCCTCAAAACATGCAGTTATAGGGCTCACTAAAAATATTGGTTATCAGTATGCCAATAAAAACATTCGTTGCAATGCTATCGCGCCCGGGGGTGTAAATACCAATATTACACTGGGTATGCCGGCTGAAGCATTTGGCTTCGACCGAATGACTGCCGGCACAGGCAATATGCCGCCGCCTGGAAATCCCGAAGATATTGCAAAATTGGCCCTTTTCCTGGCCAATCCATCTTCTGCTTTTATTAATGGAGCCGTGATCACCGCTGATGGCGGCTGGACTGCTTATTGACACTTGAAGTTAAACGTTATGAAAAACATCCTGATCGCCACCGATTTTTCAGCAAACGCCACAAATGCCGCACGATACGGTTATGCTCTTGCTTCGCAACTCCGTGCTAATGTAGTTTTGCTCAACGCCTTTCTCGCACCAGAAGCAACACCGCAGGGCAACCTCGTTGGATGGCCGCTCGAAGATTATAACACGTTGCTGGAAGATAGCAGACATCAGGCAGAACAATTCAAAAGCGAACTGGAGACATTTAAGATTGAAGGGAGTTTTAAACCGGCTATAACTTGTGTAAGTGAAATGGGAACATTAACAGAAACCGTGCTGGAGCAGACATCCCGGCTGGATACAGGTTTGATAATTTTAGGTACACATCACGGAAATACCCTGGACACCTTAATTACCGGCAACCATTGCCGGCAGTTGATAGAAACCACAAAAAGGCCACTGCTCGTTGTTCCCCCGGCGCAAAATTACAAGCCTGTTGAAAAGATAGCGTTCGCTTCTGCTTTTGAAAGCCCACATGAAGACCTGAAAGCGATTTATGAACTGGTAACCTTTGCCAGGCCCCTGAACGCGGAGATTTTGCTAACTAATGTGTATGATGATACACAACCTGCCAGTTACCACGACCGCATAATGCAGGATATGTTAAGTGAACTATCGAGCAAAGCTAATTACCCTGGTATATATTACCGTTTGGTGAGACAGTTTAGTGTAGAGGCCGGATTAGACTATCTGTGCGAGCACGGCCGTATCAATATGCTGGCTATGGTTCATCATCCGCATACCTGGCTGTCGCAGATTATTACAGGCAGTCATACGCAAAAAATGGCAAAGCATCCCAAAGTACCGCTAATGGTTTTTCCGGCAAAGCATTAATCGAACTAATCACGCTCAAATAACCAGCTAAGTGGTTTAAACTTCTGCTTGGGCTTAAGATTATATTGCCGGATACTTTTCTCTATGATCATTGCTTTAGCTTCTTCAATGTCGTCTGTTATCAGGAACAAATGATCATCATTCTGTCCGATTGTAGACTGGCATTTCATTAATTCTATATGTGCTATTAATTCTTTATGATATTCCCTGCCAAATATGATTAATGGAAAATGATTGATCTTTTGTGTTTGTATCAATGTTAATGCCTCGAAATATTCGTCCATTGTGCCATATCCCCCGGGCATTACCACAAATGCAAATGAATATTTAACCAGCAGCACTTTTCTTAAAAAGAAATGCTTAACATATACCCACTTATCCAGATAAGGATTGGGTTTTTGTTCTACGGGCAATTCTATATTGCAGCCTACCGAGCGCCCTCCAACCTCCCTTGCGCCGCGATTAGCAGCTTCCATAAGGCCCGGGCCGCCGCCTGTAAGAATGGTAAAACCCAACCTGGCGAATTCACCAGCCGCTTTCCGGGTCAATTCATAATACGGGTGGCCTTCCTTAAAACGGGCAGACCCGAAAACGGTAATACAAGGGCCTAAAAAATGAAGCGCACGGAAACCGTGGATCAGTTCAACCATGGTTTCTATGGTAAATTTGAATTCCTTCCACCGTGAATGGGGCCCTTCCAAAAATATGATCTCAGATTTACTCATAACTCGATCACATTAGTTCTTCATTTTTTCGAGCTTCTTCACGTCGAGTACAATTATGCTCGAGCCTTTTTTATCTATCAGGCCTTCGTCTTTAAAGTCAGAAAGGGTGCGGCTCACCGTTTCAGTAGCCATGCCGGCCATAGCGGCCAGGTTATCTCGTGATATCTTAAAACTTTCGTCGTTTACGCCCTGTTTTTCATATAACTTAACAATCGCTTCGGCCATCCGCTTTCGTACAGAATGATAAGCCAGCTGTAGGAGCTGTTCCTCCTTTTCGCGAATGTCTGTCGCCAATAACTTAATAAATTCGCGCGCCACATCCGGGTATTGTATCAGCATATCATCAAGTTGTTCCTTTGGAATAAAGCATAGCGTACTGTCCTCCAATGCGATGGCGGTGTCTGCATAAGGTTCGTCTGAAAGCAAAGTATATACGCCGAGATAATTATCCGCCGAGTAAATTCCGGTCATTAGCTCACGCCCGTCTTCCGAAAGTTTCATTGTTTTTACCCTGCCCTCCAGAACAACGTATAACCCGTTGCCTTTATCGCCTTCGTAATAAACAACCTGCTTCTTTTTAAACTGACGTACCTTACGCTCCTGAATGATCTTACGAAGTTCTTCAAGGCCATTATTTTTAGAAATAAGCGCGTTCAGTTTATCCAGCGTCTTGCTATAAAACTTTTCTTGTATTTCTTTTTTCTTTAAACGGCCTTCTATGGCGTTCAGCAAGTCCATGTCGTCAAAAGGCTTTGTCAGGTAATCATCGGCCCCCATTTCCATTCCCTTTCGCAAATCTGTGCGCTCGGCCTTTGCTGTCAGAAATATAAATGGTATGGCCGCCAATTGAGGGCTTTTGCTCAACATATATAAAACGCCATATCCGTCCAGTTCGGGCATCATTATATCGCAAAGAATAATATCCGGAATATTTTTTGATGCCAGATCGACGCCTGCTTTGCCATTGCTGGCAGCAAAAACTGTATACCCCGCCAGTTCCAATATTTCAACTACATTCTCACGTATGTCATTGTTGTCTTCAATGATCAGCACTTTCTTGCTCATAATTGGAAAATATTAAGGTGAAGATGGTTCCTTCGTTTACATTACTTTCAAACTCTATATGACCGTTCATCAGGCGTACGTACCTGTTTACAATATTCAACCCTAAGCCGGTACCCGGTATGTTACCTGTATTATGCGCCCGAAAAAACGCTTCAAACAGATATTTCTGATCAGCTTCAGGTATGCCGATACCGTTATCTTTTACAGTAATCCTGCACTCTTTTTCACTGACCATGGTATTAAATTCAATAGAAGTATTTTTACCCGAGTACTTGATAGAATTCGTTATTAAATTGATAATACAATTTTTCAGCAGGTTAGCGTCCAGTACAACCATATTATTGGTGCCATTATGCCGATAAAAAATGTCCTGATCGTCTTTGGCTACCATCTGTAATTCTTCGGTAATCTCTTCTGCAAGTTTCACCAGGTCGAATTCAGCAAATGCAGGTTCAACTTTGCCTGCTTCCAGTTTTTCAAGCGAAAGAAAATCGTTCAGTATGGTGGTGAGGTTTCCCACGGCATTTTTTATTTTCTTTACATGCCTGGCAAATTGCGAGTTATTAAATGGCTGCGCATATTTATCAACCAATACAGCCGATAGCTGTATTGCACTTAAAGGCGTACGAAATTCATGTGATGCCATTGATACAAAACGGCTTTTCAATTGCCCAAGTTCTTTTTCTTTCTCTAATGATAAACTAACCTCTTCCTTCGCTTTCAGTAATTCATTTACAGTGCCTTTTAGCCAAAGAGTCCGTTTTTCTACTTCTTCTTCCAAATGAGCTGCATATTCCTTTAATTTTTCTTCCGTTTCCTTCTCATGGCTCAAATCATGAATAAAACCCGTATATACCTTACGGCCTGAAAACTGCACCTCGCTTACACCTAAACGGAATGGGAAAACGCTACCATCCTTTTTTATTCCGCTAACTTCCCTGCCTACGCCAATAATATTCGGGTCTCCCGTTTGTTGGTAACGTTCAATGTAACCATCATGCTGAGCGTGATGAGGCTCGGGTATCAGCAAGTTTACATTACGGCCTATCACCTCCTCTGGCGTATACTGAAATAATCTGCATGCAGAAGGATTTATCGTTTCAATACAGCCACGATTGTCTATAGTAATAATACCATCAGTTGCATTTTCAACAATTGCTTTCAGTAAAGCTGCATTTTTCATAATCATCTTCTGCGGCTGTTTTGATGATGTTATCACAAATATCAACCAGTTTTAAAAAGTAAAATATAATCTGCTTCATGTTAAAAAGTGATCCTTATTACTTTTTGTCTTATCCGGTCACTACTTAAACCCTATCATCAACACCTCGCCTACAGTTTGAAATAATGCTTGTCGGATATATTTCATACAAAATGCTTAACATCAAATCTTCAGATGAGTTAGGTCATAACGGTTTTGTACCGCCCCCGCTAACTTTAGGGCATCAAAAGTCAACAATTCAATCATGGAAACACTTAATGCAATGTCGTTGAGATCTATTCAATATTATGTGATATCACATAAATGGTCTTCTGACCTCAACTTTTATAAAATTGAAACAGCGTTTTTTCACCGTTTGATAGAAGATCATTTTATCAGATTGTCTGCACCTGAAAATATTGACGCGCTAAAATCTGCAGGCAAGAAATTGTTATACCTCGAAGTTGAGATCAGCAATGCAGATAGGTTGCTGAGCGATCAAATTAAACAAATTGAGCTGATGACTGAAGATGTGCTAATTGAAGATGCGGAAACCCTGGCCGTTACTCAGATAAAGCTGGAAAAAATAATTGGTGATATTACCCGCCAATTCCGCGAAGTAAAAATCAATCTGTTTGATTTAGTGAAACGAGTAGTAAAGGATAAAAATATCCAACTTTACCAGTAGCCTGATTATCAATATATATACCTAAAGCACCGAAACTTATCGGTGCTTTTTTATTACCAACCTAAATTATCCAGAAAAAATTTGCTATCAACAAATACCTGTATAATGGTTTTAGGCAAACGGATTTTCGTAAACCGATAACCAGTAATTACAATAACAGGTTATTCAGCTACACTCTGACGACGATCACTTTAACAACTGGCAGACATCATTTTTCAGGGCACATAGCACTTGTAGTTTTGCTAAAAAGGTAATACCAATGACTGAAAACAAACAGCATATTCTGTCTATAAACTGCGGTTCATCCAGTATTAAGTTCGCGTTATTCAATAAAACCGGATTGAATTGCAGTTGGCGCGGGCATATTAAAGATATTGGCACCAGGCATGCTGCCTTTGAGATTACTAACGGCAATGGTTTAGCTAAACAGGTTGCAATGCTAAATTGCGATGATCTTGATTCTGCCAGAGCTGAACTGGCGAATTGGCTGATAACGCACTACCGGCAATATCCTATAACAATTATCGGCCATCGCATTGTGCAGGGCGGCCCGCAACATCGTGCAGCTGAGTTGATAAATGAACAATTGCTGCAAGAGTTGCACCGGCTAAAGGAATTAGCTCCTAATCATTTACCAGATGAACTTGCAACAATAACTAAGATGCAAAACACTTTTCCGGAAGCCATACAGGTAGCATGTTACGATACCTTTTTCCATACCACCCTGCCAGAGTTTATACAACAATATCCCCTGCCTGCCGAATATCAAGATGGACGATTAATAAAGTACGGTTTTCACGGCTTGTCCTACGAGTATCTTATGGATGAACTGAAAAAGCAATTTAACCATATTGACCGTAAACGAATTATACTGGCTCATCTCGGCAGCGGTGCGAGCATGACAGCTGTCAAAGGTGGAAAAAGCCTTGACACCACTATGGGGCTCACTCCTATAGGCGGGCTGCTAATGGGCACACGTTCGGGCGATATTGATCCGGGCGTCCCTCTGTTCATTATGAAGCATTGGAAATTATCTGCAGTAAAGCTTGATGAATTATTCAGCAAACAGTCGGGGTTAAAAGCTATAGCCGGTACTGCCAATATGCACGAACTGGTGGATCGTATGGCAACCGATGCGGCAGCCGCACGAGCCGTTGAGGCATTTATTTATAGTGTAAAAAAACAAATAGGTGCGTTTGCCGCAGCAATGGGTGGCGTCGACCTCATTGTATTTACAGGAGGCATTGGAGAAAATGCAGATTATGTCCGCCAGCAGATTTGCAAAGAGCTTGATTTTCTGGGCATCAGGCTGCATAAAAATCATAACAGGCACCACCGTTTCAAAATTTCAGCGAGATCAAGCAAAGTAAAAGTCCTGGTTATGCCAACTGACGAAGAAATGATGATCGCACGACACTCA
>JBQCIS010000173.1:0-2726 GCA_051953515.1 Mucilaginibacter sp. | reverse complement strand
AACCATTATCTTAGATAATATCCTGATAGGCGATGTATGGATATGCGCAGGTCAGTCGAACATGGTTTATCAGGTGGATTCGATAGCGCCGTTTAGAGGCGTGCTCAATTACCAGTCGGAAATTGCAATGGCTAACAATCCATCCGTACGCGCACTAACACTACAGGCTGACTATGAAATGAACCCTACAGATAGCCTAATGAAACCCGCCAACTGGCAGGTTTGTTCGTCAGCTACGGCAGGCAACTGGAGTGGAGTGGCTTATTATTTCGCACAGAAGCTGAATGCCACGCTGAAGGTACCTATTGGCATTATTGTGTCGGCGGTTAATGGCACCTCATGCGAGGCATGGACCAGCAAAGCCACTTTTGATGCTAATCCGTCTTTATCATCTTATTCTACCATAAACAGTGCTACCCAATTGTATAACGGCATGATCTATCCGTTTACCAACCTGCCTATAAGAGGTTTTATTTGGTATCAGGGAGAAAACAACCGGCATAATGATCCACCGGGCAATTATACTAAGCTTAACTCGGCCATGATAACCGGCTGGCGCAATGCCTTTAATCAGGGGCAATTGCCCTTTTATTTTGTGCAGATGCCACCATTCGCGGTGGACTACTTTACTACAATGCCGGTAGGCGGTGATCCTACGGCTAATGATTATGCAAAGTTTCGTGAGGCGCAGGCTAATGTCTTACAGGTGGCTGCTACCGGCATGGCCGTAACTATGGATGTCGGAGAACCTGCCAATCAGCACCCACGCAATAAAAAGCCTGTTGGCGAACGTTTGGCACTGCTTGCACTAAAAAACACTTATAGCAATAATATCCAATGTTTTGGCCCTCAATACTTATCATATACCTTTAGTGGGAGTAGTGCCACTATAAGCTTTGCACCCGGCACTGCCGATGGGCTCAATACCATAAATAATGAACCATTAAACCAATATTTCTTTATTGCCGGTACCGACCATAACTTTGTTCAGGCCAGCGCGGCGATAGCCGGAAACCAGATTGTGCTGACGGCCCCACCAGGTGTTCCATTGCCTATACAGGCAATCCGGTATGCCTTTACCAATGCTCCGGTCACTAATTTGCAGAATTCAGCAGGACTTCCAATGGAGCCTTTCCGAACGGATACCTGGGCAAATTGATTCGGCATAGTTATACATTGCTGAGGCAACTTCAATAGCCTTTTACTTGAATTGCGCCAACAAAAAAGCCCGCTAAGCGGGCCGCATATCTTTCAAACGGATTATTATGATCAATGAACGGGAAGGTGATCCTGATCATCATTTATATATTCGAGATAGCCTTGCTCATTTACAAACAGATTGCTCAACTCCTGCGTACGTTTTTGAGTTTTTGCTTTCTTCGGACCGGCTAACGGGAAAATAATCACTCCCAGAAATGCTGCTATTTCCAATATCAGATAAAATGTTGCCATCACTAATTGTATGTGTTTAGACAGAATATTCTTTTAACGCATATTACTAAGCCAAATACATGCCAGAAGTAAAAAAAATTAAAGAATTATTATTATGCGTGCATAATAATTAAAATACTGATGAGGTAATAATCATTCAGTTGCTTTTATTGCCAATATTACATTTGGTGTATGTATCAAAATGGAAAGGTGTTGCATTTCTGCTATCAATTCGGGTAAAGAATATCAGATTTCCATATTTTGAATATGCGGGTTATTAGCAAATTCCTCAATAAATTTGTCGATGTTTTTTTTGCTGCCCTGCAATGTCCAAGTAAACACAAGATATTCGCCGTCTACTATACGCTGCATTATTGTTACGCTCAACTGATAGGTTTTCATTTCTCGCTCAAACTGCTCCCTGATACCAGCCTTCTTAAGGCACCGCACCGTGAGCGTTTTTGATTGGTTGAACTGGTCGATAAAGTTCTGCATAAATGGCAACACGATTAATATAAAAAGGATCAGGATACTGGCGCATCCTGCAACGAAGTAATATCCGGCCCCTATGCCCATACCCACCGCCGCAACCGCCCATATAGTGGCTGCCGTTGTAATGCCATTAATTCGGTTCTCGCCCCTAAAAATCACACCAGCGCCTAAAAAGCCAATACCTGTAACAATGTTGGATGCTATGCGGTCTGGATTGCCGGGTGTGCCTATAGCGATAGACAACATGCTGAACAAACATGCCCCCATAGATATCATGATAGTGGTACGGAAACCGGCTGCCTTGCCGCGGTATTCACGCTCGGCACCTACCATAGCGCCCCATAAAAGCGCCAGCAAAAAGCGGACGATCACTTCAATGTCAGATACCATAACACTAATTTATAAAAAAGGCTTTTATTATAATAAATTGCAAAGTATATCAATATGATAAAAAAAATAGCGCCCCGTATACCGGAAGCGCTATTGCTTTATAGATCAGTTTATTTTAGTCCACTTTTATAAATTTTGCCTTGCCTACCACATCGCCATTGGTTGTGGCGAGTTCTATAATATAAACGCCATCCGCATAACCGCTTACATCCTGTGTCCAGGTATTCGAGTTTACCGAACGTTGATCAACCACCTGCCCCATCTCATTATAAGTTTTGGCAAGATAGGTTGACGACAGGGTTGAACTGGACATAATAACTATATGAATAAGGGATTTAGATGGATTTGGATAAATACTAAAACCGTTATTAGCCGATGGATCGCTGTAATTTATACTGATCGGACCCGCGTAG
>JBQCIS010000172.1:0-6002 GCA_051953515.1 Mucilaginibacter sp. | reverse complement strand
GTGGTGGCTTCGGCGGGTTTGGCGGCGGCAGCTTCGGCGGCGGCGGCTCAAGCGGAAGCTGGTAAATTGCTTTATGTTCCAAAGAGACTTTCTTTTAAATGAGGCACGCAAATTTGCAGAGCTGCTGGCTAAACTTATGGGCCTGAAGACCGAGGGTAAACTCCTTGAGTTTAACCAACAAGCCGAAGCTTTGCTACAAAAGGAGTACGATACTTCGCTTGAATATTTGCTGGGCCTATCTGTAGAAGATTTCAAACAAGATATAACAACATCTGACTATAGTGCAGAAAAATTAAATGCATTGGGGCTGCTACTATATGCATTTGCCGAGCCTTTTACTGATGGTGAAGAAACAGTATCGCTTTTAAAAAAGGTATTGATTATTTTTGAAGCGTTGGAGCAGAAATATCATTATCAATCTTTCGACAATATCACGAAACAAAACATTATTTATCACTACCTTATAAAACATGTCCGATCTTAACTGGAAAGTATGTAGTTCCGAATACCTGCATAAAGGCCCATGGGCCACGCTACGTTCAGATAAATGCGAAATGCCTGACGGCCGGGTTGTTGAACAGTACTATGTGCTCGAATATCCCAATTGGGTAAATGCCATTGCCATTACCGAAGACAATAAAGTGCTGATGGTGCGCCAATACCGCCATGCTGCCGGAATTGTTTCGCTGGAAATACCCGGCGGCGTAATTGACGGAGATGAAAGTCCGGAACAGGCCATCCAACGCGAGCTGCTGGAAGAAACAGGCTACCAGTTTGATGACTTTGAACTATTGAGCGTAGTTTATCCCAATCCATCAACCTCCAATAACCAAACTATTGCCTTTTTAGCTCGTGGCGGCAAAAAAGTGCAGGAGCAGTCACTTGATGAACATGAGGAAATTGTGGTTGAGGAATATACCATTGAAGAAGTTAAACAGCTATTACTGGAGAATAAGATCATGCAGGCGCTGCATTGCGCCGCTATATTTTACGCGTTGGTGAAGTTGGGGGAATTGAAGTAAGCTGTTTACCTAATAAGACAGATCTCCATAAAATTAAAAACGGGTGTCATTTCGATGAGCCAGCGGGGCAAGTGAAGGGGATGGGCGAAGAGAAATCCTTTGCAACATACTGAACGCCTACCTATCCCTGTCATAAGATCTCTCACCTGCCCTTAGCCGCACTCCCCTTGCTCATTCAGGGTTCGAGATGACATAGTTTTATATCCGGAAAGCGAACGGACCTGTCAAATAAAAAAGGCGCAATCTCTTGCGCCTCAGAACGTTAACGGGAACAATCCCGGTAAAAGTCATGATTAAAAGGTTTTTAGGACATTTTCAGCTTCTTCTGAATGTCTGCAACATAACCTTTAAATTTCTTGTCGGTATCTATCAGGTCTTCTACCGTTTGGCAGGCATAGATTACGGTTGAGTGGTCGCGGCCGCCAAAGAAATGACCAATGGATTTTAGCGAACTCTTGGTATGCGCTTTTGCCAGGTACATGGATATTTGCCTTGCTTGTACAATTTCGCGTTTGCGGGTTTGTGATTTCACCATATCAACCGGCACTTCAAAATACTCACAAACCAGGCTCTGAATATATTCCATCGAAATTTCTTTCGAAGAATTCTTTACAAAGTTCTTCAGCATCTGCTTGGCCAGGTTCAGGTCTATCTCCTTGCGGTTAAGGGTTGATTGCGCCAGCAGGGAAACCATTGCGCCTTCCAGTTCACGTACGTTGTTGTCGATATTATGTGCAACATATTCAACCACGTCGTTTGAAAGCTCAATGCCGTCCTGGTATATTTTATTTTTCAGGATAGCCATACGGGTTTCCAGATCGGGTATCTGCAAATCAGCAGATAAACCCCATTTGAACCTCGACAGCAAACGTTCTTCCAAACCGGCCAGGTCTTTTGGTGCTTTGTCTGATGTAATGATCAGCTGCTTGCCGCTCTGGTGCAGATGGTTGAAGATATGAAAGAAGAAATCCTGTGTTTTTTCCTTACCGGCAAAGTTGTGCACATCGTCCATGATCAACACGTCTATCGCCTGGTAAAAATTAACGAAATCGTTAATATTATTATGCTTCAGCGCGTCGACAAATTGCTGGGTGAACTTCTCGCACGATACGTAAAGCACCAGCTTATCCGGCAGTGTTTGTTTTATCTGGTTACCAATGGCCTGCGCCAGGTGGGTTTTGCCCAAACCAACACCGCCATAGATCATGAGCGGGTTGAACGAAGTACCGCCCGGTTTTGCCGCTACCGCATAACCCGCAGAACGAGCCAAACGATTGCAATCGCCTTCAATAAAGTTTTCGAAGGTATAGTTGCGGTTCAACTGCGGATCTACATTCAGTTTTTTCAGGCCGGGAATCACAAACGGGTTCTTTATATCCTTATTAATGGATATAGGGATCGGCATGGACTGGTTCTTCGCTTCGGCTCCGTTTCCGTTAGATGGCATATTTGTAGTAAATGGTTTAGCTGTTGAAGATTGTTCAACAACTATATTATACTCTAAACGCCCATCATCGCCTAATTGTTTCTTTATGGTTTTGCGCAGCAGCCCAACATAGTGTTCTTCAAGCCACTCGTAGAAGAATAAACTTGGCACCTGGATGGTTAGAACACTGCCTTCCATTCTTAAAGCTTTTATCGGCTCAAACCAGGTTTTGAAACTCTGGGCCGGTATATTGTCTTTAATGATCTGCAAGCAGCTATTCCAAACGTTAGTACAAGTTTTTTCCATTTGTAGTTTTTCTAAAAAGTTGATTTCCAAACCCCTGTAAAGCCTCTTTTGTGACCGCTACGGAACATCGAATATTCTAAAAAAAAGCGATTTAAAAAATAAAATTTCAACTTTTTTATGGCCAAAATTCACCTTTTCTTAATCTTATTTTTATTGCATTTTCAATAAAAATGTTTATACTTCGTAGCTAAAATTGAGCTGAATTCCTTTAAGGAAATTTATTTTACTAATAGCAATTTTCTAAAAACAAAGGTCAATCTTACCTTTATCTTCCCGCAAGTTTTATGCTCTCTAATACGATAGGAAACATGCAATTGTTTTCTTAAAAAGCGTCTTAACTTTTAACGCAGTGAAGATGAGTAAAAAATAATTTTCATACCACAACCCCCGTGTTTAAATACAATTAGTATTCGCCGAAAACGCGCCGCAGCGTGTCGGCTATCTCGCCTAAAGTAGCATAGTGCTCTACTGCACTCAGTATAAATGGCATAAGGTTCGCCTTGCCTTTTGCAGCTTCGCCCAAGGCAAGTAATGATTGGGTAACGTCGGCGTTGCTGCGCCCGCTCTTCAGCTTGTCCAGCTTTTCTATCTGCTGCTTACGGATAGAGTCGTCGATACGGAATACATTCTGCGGGGCTTCCTCTTGCTGGGTATATTTATTAACGCCAACAATAATACGTTCGCCGCTTTCTATCTCATTTTGGTAAGTATAGGCTGATGCCGCAATTTCACGCTGAATGAAATCCTGCTCAATGGCCTTTACCGAACCGCCCATTGCATCAATTTTATCTATATATATGTAGGCATTCTTTTCCAGCTCATCGGTAAGTGCTTCTATAAAGTAAGAACCGGCCAGCGGGTCGACCGTATCGGTAACGCCGCTTTCAAACGCGATGATCTGCTGGGTACGCAATGCAATTTTTGCAGCCGCTTCGGTTGGTAACGACAATGCCTCGTCGTACCCGTTGGTATGCAGCGATTGCGTACCGCCCAGTACCGCTGCCAGTGCCTGGTTGCTTACACGCACAATATTATTCATGGGTTGCTGCGCGGTTAGTGTTGAGCCACCGGTTTGTGTATGAAAACGCAGCTTTTGCGCTCCCGGGTCGGTAGCGCCGAGTTCCTTTGTGATATTGGCCCACATGCGCCTCGCTGCACGGAACTTGGCTATCTCCTCGAAAAAATTGTTGTGGCAGTTAAAGAAGAACGACAGTCTTTTGGCAAATACATTTATATCCAACCCTTTTTCAATAGCGGCCTTTAAATAGGTTTTGCCATTGGCTAAAGTGAAAGCCAGTTCCTGCACCGCTGTTGATCCCGCCTCGCGGATATGATAACCCGATATGGATATGGTATTCCATTTCGGCACTTCCTTGCTGCAATATTCAAACACGTCGGTGATCAGCCGCATGGAAGGCTCGGGCGGATAAATATAGGTACCGCGCGCGGCGTATTCCTTCAATATATCATTTTGTATCGTGCCGGATATCTGCTTCAGGTCAGCCCCCTGCTTTTTTGCTAACGCAATGTACATTGCAAGCAAAATAGAAGCTGTGGCATTGATAGTCATGGAGGTGGTGATATCCTTTAGCTGAATGCCATCAAATAATATCTCCATATCCCGCAACGAGTCTATCGCCACGCCCACTTTGCCTACTTCGCCTTCGGCCAGTTCGTGGTCTGAATCATAGCCAATCTGCGTAGGCAGGTCAAATGCCACCGATAGCCCCATGGTGCCCTGGCTCAATAAATAATGATAGCGTTTATTGGATTCTTCGGCAGTGGAGAAGCCTGCGTACTGCCGCATTGTCCAGGGTTTGCCGCGATACATATCCTTTTGAATACCGCGTGTATACGGGAACTGCCCCGGCAGCTCGTTCATGCCCGAAGGTTCGGTATAAACTTCCTTTATTTCGATACCGGAAGTGGTAGTAAACTTTTTCTCGGGCATAAGCTGTTAAAATAAAACTTCTACTTCTTTACGGATAATGTCGGCGCCTATCTCGTACGGATTGTCTTCCGCCTGGCTTAACTGGGTGAGGATGGTCTTGCCCAGATCAAGCGATGTGGCATTTTCCGGTAAAGATTTATAAGCCGCCGCTATGATATTAACGGTATCGTCCTTTACTCTTTTTACTACGCTCCAGGCACGGCTGCTTACATATACCTGCTGGGTAATGTTGTGTTGGTATTCGTTGCGTATTTCGGTTATAAGAATGCTGTGCAGATCGGCAGCGGTATAATCAGGCGCATTCAGGCGGATAATCATATTCTCGGGGTTTATCCTTTCGATAAACAGCACGATACGCTCATAGGCCTGCAAACGTAAAGGCAGCGTTTGGTTGGCAACAGACTTTTTAAATTCGAGCAACTGAATGCGCTCAGATTTTTCCAGATGCGGCTTGATGAGGTAGAAAGCTATCCATACCACACCCATACCCGCAACTGTATATTTTACTATATCTAATAGTATATTGGAGTAATTAATCATTGTTAAGCAAAGGTCATAAATAATCGGCCTGCGACAAAAATCTGCATTTTACATTATATTTGTGTAGTTAATTATAAATAAGATGAGTACTGCTGTTGAAATGGCACCCGTTACCCTTACCGAAGGAGCTGTGAAAGAATTGAAAAAGTTACGCGAACAACAAGAGATCGGCGACGATTTCGGGCTGCGTATCGGTGTTGAAGGCGGCGGCTGTTCAGGCATGAGCTACGTGCTTGGTTTCGACCAGAAAAAAGATGGCGATAACGAATATCTTATTGACGACATCCGCGTTTTTATGCACAAAGCCCATGGCCTGTACCTGGTAGGTATGCAGATAGATTTTCAGGACGGCCTGAATGCCCGCGGTTTTACCTTTAATAACCCCAACGCTGCCAGCACATGCGGCTGCGGTAGTTCATTCTCTGTGTAGTTTTTAAACGCGTGTATCTTCCAAAACGTAAAAAAATCCGTGGATGGAAACGCCGCATTGTACAACTCGATTGCTGGGGAGAATGGATAAATAATCCTCACCTGAATTACTTTGAAATATCTGGATACACTTATAAACGGTGTACGCTGTACCCTTTCTATATGCTGGAAAAACGGCATCCGCCGTTATGGTTTTACAAGCTTATCATTGCCAAGTTTGTTATCGCATATAAGAACTGGCTTCCTGAATTGAATAAAACTGGCATCTCTTATGATTTGATGATCTGGTTATACGATCCGGCTTACATACGATCAGAAATAGTTAGTT
>JBQCIS010000171.1:0-3962 GCA_051953515.1 Mucilaginibacter sp. | reverse complement strand
AATATACTAAAGCGCAGTTGGGTGCCATGTCTGCCACAACCCGTTTAAACTATTTTTACGGAGAGGCATCAACCGTAAAACTGCCTTATACTATTTTGGCCGGTGTGCTTATTGTGGTAGCTATCATTTTCGCATTCAGCTATCTGCCCGAAATAGAAAATGTATCAAAAGAAGAAACTACCGGCGGTAAACTGTTCGGCGCATTACGGCACAAGCACCTGGCCTGGAGTGTGGTGGCGCAATTCTTTTATGTAGGAGCGCAGGTATGCGTAACCAGCTTTTTCATCCGGATGGCGCAGCAAGGCGCTGGCTTTGATGAGAAAACCGCCGGAGCTTATTATGGCATGTATGGGTTACTGTTTATGGGCGGCCGCTTTATCGGCACTATATTCCTCCGGTTCATTTCGTCAAATAAGCTGCTTTCTATTTACGCGGCCATATCGGTGGTGCTTTGTATTGTTGCCATATTCGGTAAGGGCGCTTATGTGGTTTATTGCCTGGGCGCGATAGGCTTCTTTATGTCTATTATGTTTCCCACCATCTTCGGACTGGGCATTGACGGTATTGGCGACGATACCAAGCCCGGCTCGTCATGGCTGGTCATGTCTATCGTAGGCGGGGCCATTTTGCCTTATATTATGGCAACGGTTATCGATTTTAACGGCGACCGCATACAAACCGGCTACATTGTTCCGCTCATTTGCTTCCTGGTAGTTTTGTATTTTGGATTGAGCGGATATAAGATCAAAAAGAAACTGGCATAAAACAACATCGCGCCACATTTGGGATGTGGAGGCCGCAGGTTCAAACAAAAAAGCCGGTTAAATAAATTAACCGGCTTCCGAAATCCATAGTTTACCGGATGATTAAACACCCAGGTCTTTAATAATCGTATCTATTTTTTCTTCTAATTGCTGATTGGCGGCATTGTATGCTTCTTTACTGCTTAGCTTACCATTTACGCTGCAATAGAATTTAATTTTAGGCTCGGTACCTGACGGGCGGGCCGAAATAATGCTGCCATCCGCAGTGATGAACTGCAATACATCTGATTTTGGCAGCTCAATCGGCTTGGTGGTATTGGTGGTCAGGTCAGTTTCCACACGTAATTCGTAATCCTTCAGCGTAACCACTTTTGAGCCACCCAAAGTTGCCGGCGGATTGGTACGGAATTTCTCCATCAAAGCCTTAATTTCCTCGGCGCCGGTTTTGCCTTTTTTAGTTATCGAGATCAGCTTTTCTTTATAGAAACCATATTGAACATAAGTTTCCAACAGGGCCTCGAACAAGCTGCTGCCTTTATCTTTATAGTAAGCCGTCATTTCTGCAATAAAAGCGCTCGAAACAACCGCGTCTTTATCACGTACCAGTTCGCCAATCAGGTAACCGTAGCTTTCTTCGCCGCCACCTATAAAGGTTTCTTTACCTTCCAATTGGGTCATCAGCTCGCCGATGTATTTAAAACCGGTTAAGGTATTGAAGCATTTTACCTTTTTTGCCGCAGCTATGGTATCAATAAGGTTTGAAGTTACAATGGTTTTTACAATGTACTCTTTGCCTGTTAATTTTCCTGCTTCTTCCCATGCGGTTAACAGGTAATTAATCAGCATACTGCCGGTTTGGTTACCGTTCAGCAGGATAAATTCATTATCGGTATTTTTTACAGCAATGCCTACGCGGTCGGCATCAGGATCGGTAGCCAGCACCAGGTCGGCATCCACTTCCTGCGCTTTTTTCAGTGCCAGCGTTAACGCTTCTTTTTCTTCAGGGTTTGGATAAACAACGGTTGGGAAATTACCATCCGGCGTAGTCTGCTCATCAACCAGGATCACGTTCTCAAAACCAAACATCTCCAGCGCCTTTGGCACCAAAGTGATGCCGGTACCATGTATAGGTGAATAAACGATCTTCAGGTCTTTCTGACGTTTGATAGCATCCTGAGAAACCGAAAGCGCGGTGATCTGTGTGAGGTACAACTGATCGATCTCCTCGCCTATCAGCTCGATATTTTCTGCAACGCTGTTAAACTTAACTTCGTCAATACTCTTTATCGCGGCAACCTCGTCCATCACCGCTTTATCCTCAGGCGATACGAACTGGCCGCCGTCGGCACCATAAGCTTTATAACCGTTATATTCTTTAGGATTATGCGACGCGGTAAGCATTACACCGCTTTTACAACCTAAATGGCGAATAGCGAATGACAATTCAGGTGTAGGTCTTAGTTCTTTAAAGAAATAAACATGAATGCCATTGGCCGAAAATACATCGGCAGTAATGCTTGCAAACAAATCGGAGTTATTACGGCTGTCGTGAGCGATGGCAACGCTCACCTTTTCGCCGGGATATTTCTTTTTCAGGTAATTGGCCAGCCCCTGTGTGGCAGAACCGATAGTATATTTATTGATACGGTTTGAGCCCGGCCCCATAGTGCCGCGCAAACCACCTGTACCAAATTCAAGGTCGCGGTAAAAAGCATCTGTCAGCTCAGTATAAGCGTTTTCATCAAGCAGTTTCTGAATTTGTTGTTTTACATCCGCATCGTAGCTTCCCTGAAGCCATGCGTTTACTTTTTGTAGAATGGTTGGATCTAATGACTGCATGTTTAAGGTGGAAATAATACCGCTGAAATTACAAACTATTGCCTGAATTGTTGCGAATAAATATAATATATACTGATATTCAATAAAATAACATTGCAGAAACCATCGGTTTTAAGCACTGCTGATTTATTATTTGCTGGTAGATTCCCTTTTTATCAGGTTAGATTTCAACATAATAGTTTCATTAAACTCGTACCATCGTTTATTAAATATCTTAAATAAAATTGTAGCGGCTTCCACACCTATTTCAAAAGCGGGTTGATTAATAGTAGTAAGCGACGGGTTAAGCAAATCGGCATGTGCGAGGTTTGAAAAACTAATCAGTTTTAAGTCGTGGGGGATATTTATTTTCAGTTCCTTGCAGGCATAATAACAGGGCATAGCAAGTTCTTCTATAGAAGATAGTATACCATCCGGTTTCTGTCCGGCAATAAAATCCTTAACAAGGCTATAATTCTGGTCGGCATTGCCCGTACTCGTCATGATCAGGTCCGGTTCATCCGGGAAACCGTTGTCTTTCAAGGCATCGAGGTAACCCTTCAACCTTTTCTCCCCTGTTGATAAAGAATTAAGTGCCAGCAAATACCCGATCCGTTTGCAACCGTTCTCAATAAGGTGCTGTACGGCATTGTATGCACTTGCATAATCGTCGGTAGTGATTTTTACACCTTCAATATCATCATGCACCCGGTCGAAAAAAACTACGGGCAGCTTTTCACTCACCTCTTTTAATTGCACTTTATCTACTATTTCGCTGGCAAGCGATATTAAAATACCATCCACACGGCCGCTTAACAACCGCATTAGAAATGACCGCTCTATTTCGCTGTTTTCATGCGTTTGGTATATCAGTACATGATAATCCCGTGCCCGCGCCACTTCTTCGATACCATTAATAGCTAATGAAAAGAAGTTATTGGCCACTGCCGGCACAATTACAGCGATGGTTTTACTTTTTTGCCGGCGTAAACTACTGGCAAACGGATTAGGCTCATAGTTCAGCTTTTGGGCCATGGCAAGCACACGTGCCTTGGTTTCACTGCTGATCTCATAACTATCCCGGAGGGCTCTTGAAACAGTTGCCGCCGACAAATTCAACTCATGAGCAAGTTGTTTTATGTTGATTCCTCCCATTATTATAATATTTCTTAGAGGTATATTAGTATCTAATATACGGTTATCCGTAAACGTTTACGTAAATAAATACACTCAATTTAACAAAAACGAGTGTTAAAATTTTCACTTTTAATCTGTATACCAATTCAGCCATCATTAGAAAGCGAGTTTCAAACGATAGCCATTAAACCCAAAAATTGAATTTACAGCCTTTTTACCGATGATTAAGCAATTGCAAAAATA
>JBQCIS010000170.1:0-16952 GCA_051953515.1 Mucilaginibacter sp. | reverse complement strand
ATATTGCCTTGCTGGGCTTTGCAAGCACACAACTGGCCGATGTGCTGAACCCGCCGCTTTCACAGGTTTTACAACCCGGTTTTGAAATGGGTAAAAAAGCCACCGAAATGCTTATTCAGTTGATAGAAAGCCGCAGGCCCGTGGAAGAATTTGAAACCGTTATACTCCCTGCACAAATCTTCCTGCGAGACTCGACGAAACGCGGTTGAAATTATCCCCGTTGCTTTGTTACCTGTCGCTTTGTTTGCCTATCTCTTCAACCGCTAATTCCCGCTGAGGCTACTACTTTTCTCTTGATAAAAAAGCAGCAAAAGATCAAGCCGGAAAAAACCGCATGCATGGAGTATACCTACACGTGAGATGCTGAAACAAGTTCAGCATGACATATTTCCTATTCGTCAGACCGTCAGCTTCGGGAGAAAATCAGACAAAATGATGTTGGGTAAGTGCGGCTGCAGGGCCTCGGGATTTTCGCTAAGCATGGGCATTGAGCGGCTTGGCCGGGATAAAAACCAAGCCCAGGTTTTGCCGGATTTTGTGTAGGCAGGCCAAGCAAGGATTTAGCGCAATGGCCGTGCGGCAAAGAAGCCTTCGGTCCGACTTGCTGTTTTGGTTACTTTTGCAGCTAAGGTAAAAGTAACAGCCTCAGCGGCAATTGAGCGCTGAAAGCACTAAATAGCAAAGCGATAAATAATCTTATAAAACGTTTTCGTAAATAATAACGGCATTAAACTTGCCCCGAATTAAGCACTGCCCTACTTTTGACAGGCGATACTGCCCTATTATTACGTTATGAAACCTTTCTTAGACGAGAATTTCCTACTGCAAAGCAAAACCGCTGAACGTTTGTACCACGATTTTGCCAGGGAAATGCCTATTATAGACTATCATTGTCACCTTGATCCGGCACAGATAGCCAGCAACATTAACTTCACTAACCTGACGGATATATGGCTGCGGGGCGACCATTACAAATGGCGTGCGATGCGTGCTTACGGTATCAACGAAAAATACATTACCGGCAGCGCAACCGACGCCGAAAAATTTGAGAAATGGGCCGAAACCGTGCCCTATACCCTGCGTAACCCGCTTTACCACTGGACACATTTAGAGTTGCAGCGCTACTTTGGCGTACATGAACTGCTGTCGCCTAAAACGGCCAAAGCTATTTATGAGGAATGTACCGCCAAACTGCAAACGCCTGAATACAAGGTTCAGAACATTGTTAGCCGCATGAATGTGGAAGTGATTTGCACTACCGACGACCCTATTGATAACCTGGAATATCATCAGCAACTGAAAAAAGGCAACTGGGGTACGAAGGTTTACCCGGCATTCCGCCCGGATAAGGCTATGAATGCCGACGATAGCGATGCGCTGAACCAATACATTGCCAAACTGGAGGCAGTTAGCAATGTATCCGTTAACAGCTTTAACGATTACCTTGACGCACTAAAAAAACGCCATGATTACTTTGCCGAAAACGGCTGCAGCGTATCTGACCACGGTTTAGAGCAGATATATGCTGAAGATTATACCGAAAAAGAGATCGAGGCTATCTTCACTAAAATCCGCGCCGGAAAACACCTGCTGCCGCTGGAAGCTTTGAAATTTAAGTCGGCTATGCTGTATATTTTCGCTATCTGGGATCATGAAAAAGGCTGGGTGCAGCAATTTCACCTGGGAGCGCTGCGTAACAACAATACCCGCGCACACCGTGAACTTGGCCCCGATACCGGTTATGATTCTATCGGCGACTTTAAACAGGCACAGGCATTATCCCGCTTCCTAAACAAACTGGATAACACCAACCAGCTGGCAAAAACCATCATTTATAACCTTAATCCCTGCGATAACGAACTGTTCGCTACCATGACGGGCAACTTTAATGATGGCACCGTCAGCGGCAAAATGCAGTTTGGATCGGCGTGGTGGTTCCTTGATCAGAAACAAGGAATGACCAACCAAATAAACGCACTATCAAGCATGGGGCTGCTAAGCAAACTGGTAGGCATGCTTACCGATTCGCGCAGCTTCCTTTCATACCCGCGCCATGAATATTTCAGGCGCCTGCTTTGCAACCTTTTTGCTGAAGACGTAGAAAATGGCGAACTGCCAAACGACATTGAATGGATCGGCAAGATTGTGCAGGATATCAGTTATTATAACGCAAAGAATTACTTTACGTTCGGATAACTGAACCGGGATTTAACGGATTTAGAAGATTTACAGGATATGCTAATGATAGCGATAGGTTTGTGAGCCTATCGCTATTTTAGTTTACTGATAAACGATTTCCTCTATTAAGCTGGAAGCTTAAACAAAGCTATGCACGGGTTACGCTGCTAAACGCGCGCCGCAATGGCGTGTTAATGCCGGACGTTTTTTATCCCTTAACATATCACTACGAGAAACCCAAATAATCTACAGTTTATTTAATTACCTCCCGGTTGTGTAGCGTTTGTAGCATGTGTAGCTTTGTATTGTACGCTACAATGCTACAAAACGCAACATTCTTAACCGCGGCCCTGGTTTAAAGCGGCAACAGCTTGTTCGCTTCCAGCAAAGAAACCGCTGTAAAAATCAGCCGTTTGGCCAACTTTAACTTCATAAGCATTAGTTTCAAAAGCGTTGAGCAGATCCTGCGCAACAACCACTGGAGAAATGCCGTTTTCTCCGCCAATTTCCTTGGAAAAATCGGTATTTACCAATGGCGGCATCAGTTCAAATACTTTTACCGGCGAACCTTGTTTATCAAGCGTGAAACGCAATATCTGTGTATACGAGCGCAAAGCTGCTTTGCTTGCCGAATACGTTGGGATAGTAAATGCCGGCGCAAGTGCAACGATAGAAGTTACGTTTACAATGGCGGCTTCGGGCTGTTTGTTGAGCAGAGGAAGCAGTTTTTCTGTAAGACGGCTAACTGAAAGATAATTGGTAAGTATTTCGGCACTTGCTTTTTCAAATACACCTGCATTTTCGCTCAAACTATAAGCTGAAGCACTACCGGCATTGTTGATCAGCACATCAAGTGTTGGATAATTTACTTTGATGCGGTCAACCAGCTTTTCGGTGTCATCTTCCTTTGTTACGTCAGCTGCTATATAGTCCACATTGTTTAGTTTAGCAATGGCGTCCTTCAGCCTTGCTTCACTCCTGCCCGTAATAATAACCTTACTACCGTTTTGGCTGAATAATTTTGCAATCTCGAAGCCGATACCGGAACCTCCGCCGGTGATCAGCACTGTTTTATTAGTTGTGTTCATTTTTTGGATTATATAATTTATGTTAAATGATTTTTGATTAATGGTCTGATAGTACTATGTTGGCAGCAGGCTTTTTTGTTGTACGTACAAATAGCAGCAAGGGCATGGTAATGATGAACAGACCGCCGAGCAGCATAAAGGCATCCAGGTAACTAAGAATGGATGTTTGTTTGGCAACTTCTGCACCAATGAGGCCTATTGCCTTTGTATGGGCATCGAGAGAAGTTGCACCTTTGGATTGGAAATAGCGGGTAAAGTTATTCAGCCGGTCGGTCAACAACGGGTTGCCCGGTGTAATATTTGAGATCAGGTCGGTGCGGTGGACAGCAGTGCGTAGTGTGTAATAGGTATCAATAATAGAAATACCGAACGAACCGCCTAACTGCCGCATCATGTTATTAAGCGCTGCACCCTGCGGAATGTCCTTGGGTTCAAGCGAGGATACGGCCAAAGCCGTAAGCGGAACGGCAAGAAAAGCCACCCCGACTGCCCGGAATATCAGGGTGCCCGAAATAAATCCGGCGGATGCATCCGCATCCATATGCGCCATGTGCCAGTTGAAATAAATAAAGAAACAGAACCCTGCCGCAACAATATATACAGGAGAGATTCCCCGCTGCATTATTCGCCCCGAAAACACAAGGGCAAGAATAGCCAGCAAAGCTCCGGGAAGCATGGTTAAACCAGTTTGCAACGGCGTAAAACCAAGCAGGCGCTGTGCAATAACCGGTATTAAAAAGATGGAAGAATACAAACCTACGCCCGTTATAAAGGTAAGTACCGCTGCAATGCTCAGTGTTTTACTTTTCAGCACATGCAAATCGACTACAGGGTTCGGAATGCTTAACTCCCATATAATAAAGGCTGTGATGCAGATAACAGATATTACCGTAAACCATAAGATGTACGAGGTTGAAAACCAGTCTTCCGTTTCACCGCGTTCCAATACGGTTTGCAACGTTCCAACGCCTACGGCTAATAACGCAATACCGGTCCAGTCAATCTTCTTTACAGGTGGTTTTATAGCCGGCTCAGTAAGCAGGAGAAGACAGGAGATTATAGCCATGATGCCAACCGGCACATTTACAAAGAATATCCATGGCCATGAAAAATGATCTACCAGGTAACCGCCTAATGTCGGTCCAATTGTTGGGCCTACAAACACCCCGATTCCGAATATAGCGCTGGCCGTTGCCTGTTTTGCTTTCGGAAATTGCTCAAATATTACCGCCTGCGATACAGAAAGCAATGCTCCTCCGCCTAAACCCTGCAAAAAACGGAAGAACACCAGCGTCCATATATCGCGGGACAGACCGCACATTACCGAACACAGCGTAAAAAGAACAATAGAACCAATATAATAATTACGCCGGCCCAGCTTCGTGGTTAAAAAGCTGGTTATAGGGATGATAATAACATTGGCAATGGAATAAGAGGTAATTACCCATGAGCTGTCCTCAATGGTGGCTCCGAGATTACCACTCATGTATGAAAGTGCAACATTTACAATGGTGGAATCTATCAATTCCATTACCGCTGCCAGTAATACGGTAACGATAAGCAGGTTTTTTCTAAGCGGACTCATTTTGCTTTGTATATTTTTATACCAATTGGTATATTTTAGATCGCATGATATATAAAAATTGACTTGTAATCCGCTGCAAGTTTACGTTATAAAATATACCAATTGGTATATTTTATGTCAAAAAAATATTATACTTTCATGTCATTAATGAGCAGCTCTACCGAGTACATGATCTTATCCAGGCAGGATTGACTATTGGTTACTTTCGACATCATGATACCGCCTTCAATCATCGCGATCATCGTCAGCGCGATACGGTTGTGATCCATACCCTCTTTAAACTCGCCTGCTTCTACACCAGCCTGCATAATGTCCATAATATTCTTTTTCCATTTTTGCAGCGCTTTAGCAGCACGGTCTTTTAGTAATGGATTGGTATCGTCTGCCTCGACAGCCGTATTTAGCACAGGACATCCGCCCTGCGGGAAAAAGTTGGCGCGGGTAAACTGGTCGTAAACCTGCGCATAAACCATCAGCTTATCATGATAATTTTTGGCGGCACTTATCCGCTGACTGATTACTCCGCTCACCTTGCCGTAGTTGTAATCAAACACGGCAATAGCCACCTCCTCCTTATTGCTGAAATTGCCATATATGCTGCCCTTGGTTAAGCCGGTAGCTTCAGTGATATCAGACATCGACGTACCTGCATAACCTTTGGTATTGAAAATACCCGAAGTGGTTTCAATAATAAACTGGCGTGTACGGTCGGCTTTTGACAATTTGTTTTCCATAATACAAATATACCAATTGGTATTTAACAATAAGGTAAATTTGTGATTGGTGATTTGTTGTTAGTTGAAATACTATCTCACGATCTCTCCCTTCGCAACTTCGATCAGGTGTTTGCGGTGCTGTATTCCCCATTCCTTGAGTTCACTTATTACCCTATCCAGCGATGCGCTGTATGGCGTAAGCTCATAAGTTATCGTTACCGGCGTGGTATCATACACCTTGCGCAGCACGAAACCATTCAGTTCAAGCTCCTTTAGTTCTTTGGAGAGTATTTTGGGCGTAATATTGCCCAGGTCGCGCTGTATTTCCTTAAATCGCTTGGGGCCGCTACTCATGGCGATGATCAACTGTATTTTCCATTTACCATTCAGCACATACAACGCGTCTTTTACGGCTGCAATGCTGGCAGCACAGGCTTCTCTACTATGGGCTTCGGGCGGCAAATTTTTAGCGTCTAATATCATATCGCTCTGTCTTACTATCCTAAAGGATACCGGCATCCTTTAGGATAGTAGTATCTTTTAGATAGCATATATATATATGTTTGCGCAAAATTTAAAAATGAAAACGACAAAAATTACCTACTGGATACTCACCGCCATAGTGGCGCTTATGATGTATTACTCAGCATTCGCTTATCTTACCACCCCCCAAATGGCTGCTGCATTCAAACACCTGGGCTATCCGGACTATTTCAGGATTGAACTGGCCATTGCCAAACTGATTGGCGCTACCCTACTGCTTGCACCCGTTGCAGCAAGGGTAAAAGAATGGACATATTCCGGCTTCGTTATTGTATTTATTTCGGCGTTCATAGCGCATACCTGCTCTGCTGATCCGGTTAATTACCGCGTTATGCCGGTTATATTCCTGGCATTGCTGGTTGGTTCTTATATCGCCTATCATAAGGTTCAGCGTAATAACAAGGCAGCCTTTTCAACTATATAAATGATTTGTAAGTGCAATATCATCTTATTATATGTTTAAACACATATTAAATTAAGTTGCCGTTATTTGCGCCATAAAATCAGAAATACGATCATGAAAGTTAAAATAATCACTTCTACAGTAAGGCCGGGGCGCAAAGGGCCGGTAATAGGCAAATGGGTAACTGAAGCAGCACAAACTTTTGGTTTCGATGCCGAGCTTTTAGACCTGGGCGAGATTAACCTGCCATTAATGGATGAGCCGGCACACCCTATGCTGAAACAGTACGAGCACGAACATACCAAACAATGGAGCGCTAAAATCGACGAAGCCGATGCCTTCATCTTCGTTACTGCCGAATACGATTACAATTACCCTGCACCATTGCGGAATGCCATTGAATATTTGGCACATGAGTGGGCGTACAAGCCATCTGGCATCGTGAGCTATTCAATAGGCCCGTTTGCGGGTGTTAGAGCAGGTATACATCTGAAAGCCGACCTGATTTCCCTGCGCAACGTGGGTCTTGCAGAAATGGTGACCATCCCTTCGTTCAACCAGTTTATTAACGAGGATGGTGAATTTATCCCGAATGAGATCATCGAAAAATCTGCCACTGTTATGTTTACCCAACTGAAACGCTGGGCAAAAGGATTAAAGGCTATTAAAGAAGATCAATAAATTTGAATAACCACAGAGGGCGCTGAGACTTACACAGAGACACTGAGTAAATCTCTGTGCGCTCTGTGATTCTTATCTTTGCGTCCTCTGCGGTTAAAAATCTGCAAACTATTAGCCTTTTTTATGCTCGGGTTTGTGCATACTGTTTTTGCTGGATGTTTGATCTGAACGCTGACCGCCACCATTACTGATGCCACGCTCCTTCAACCTTAAATTCTGATCGGTAAAGGCACGATCTGATTTAGATTGTCCCATTCCATTGTGATTTGTTTTAAAACCTTCTTGTGCTTTCATAACAGATATATTTAAAACTGAATTATCACAACAACTGTACCGGGATGGGCAATCAAGTTATTTATCAGTCGCTATAAAATATAGCGACAACTCTTTTCTGCTTTTTTGAATAAGCAATACCATAAGTACCCTCATAGCCGTGAGAGTATATAAACGCTATTGAAGTAGTATCTGATTTGATGTCTTTCCAATTGCTAATATCAGATTTGTCAGCATTTTCAAAAGCATCTTCTACATTTTCATTAGAACCAATAGCCGGCGAATGAAAGTTACTGGTATCTAAAAAAGCGGCCATCCGCCTTTTTATAGTATCTTCAGATCCCTTTTTATCAACCACATCCATCAAATCCCCTAACATATCCGAGGCCGGAAACGTCTCACGGTATATTTGACGATGAGTATGATCCGTTATCTTAAACACTATATTTCCGCTATCTATACTTTTACCATATAAGGTAATGCTGAAAATATCCCTGCTGCTTGAATCCGAGAATTGATGTGTACAGGAATAACGTAATAACTGATTACCCGCCGTTGTATCAAAAGGAATAGAATGCTGTTTCGTAACAGCAACCTTGTTAGAATCCTTGATTGTGTAATGTATTTTGCTTTTAGTCTTATCAACGACAGGTTGATTGCATGAGAGCATTACCAAAATGCATGGGGCAATAAGGAAAAGATATTTTTTTAAGCGAAACATACCCAAATATAAAAATAAACGCCTCACCGTTTTCCGGTAAGGCGTTCAAAAACTATTTGTAAATTCTATTAGTTATTCGATGGTGCGTTCGGGTCTTTGTTGCCCTTGTTAAGCAGGTTCATGAACTGATCCAGTTTTGGTGTAATGATCACCTGCGTACGGCGGTTTTGTGATTTACCAAAGTCGCTGCTGTTATCAGCTATCGGGTTATATTCTCCACGCCCACCAGCTGTTAAACGCTTCGGATCAACATTATACGTATTCTGTAATGCCTGCACCACAGATGATGCACGCAAACAGCTCAAATCCCAGTTATTACGGATATTCGGCTGTGAGATAGGCACATTATCGGTATTGCCCTCTACCAGCACATCATAATTCGAGTAATCATTAATCACTTTGGCTACTTTACTTAATATACTGCCTGCATTCGGAGAGATCATATAGCTGCCTGATTTATAAAGCATATTATCAGAAAGTGAAATATAAACAACCCCTTTCAGTACTTTAACATCAATATCTTTAGCTTCATCAGGCGTTAAAGAGCGGGTAAGGTTGTTTGTGAGTACCTGATTCAACGAGTCGCTCTTGTTTTTCAGCTCCACCAGATGACGGATGTATTTATCCGATTCGTGTATCTGATCAACCAATTTGGCAATATTTGCACCACCCTGGGTATTACCAGACAAACATTTATCAAGCGAGGCCTGCAAGGCTGCGGCATTTGCCTTTGCAGCTTGCAATTGCTCGTCGAGACTCTGCACACGATCGCGCGAACCGGCAAGTTCACGCTGGGTAACTAAATAACTTTGATAGAGGTTGCGGTTGGTATCCTGCAGTTTATTATAATTGTCCTGTAGTGCGGCATATTGTTTCTTACTCACACAACTTGTTAATACTGTTGCTGCCAGCAAAAATACCGGCAGGATTATTTTAGCTTTCATAAGTTTTGTAATTAATTATAGGTGATCATATCCATTTATAATCATCAGGTAAACCTAACAAAAAAACGGCCATAAAGTTTCATATTGTATTTTTGCAAACAGCGTACAAGGCGGCATTCATATTTTCTTCATGAATACACGTGTTGTATAAATCCTGCCTGTGGAAACTTCATTAATATTGATTTAATCCTGTTCGCTTACCTTTACAAACGATCAACCATTTACAAAAAACGCATGTTCTGGTACGAAACAGAGGTAAAAAGCCTTGAAAATAAAAGTTCACAACTCGCCGCCACCGCAGAAACATTATGCTACGGCAGTTCCTCCATCCGGCTATGGGAAACGCTCGGTAAGGACCTCGAAGGCTTCAACCCGGCAAACCTGGGCTTTGGCGGATCGACATTGGCAGCATGTGTATGGTTTTTTGAACGGATTATGGCCGGGTATCATCCCAAAAGGCTTATTATTTATGCCGGTGATAACGATCTGGGCGATGGCCGTCATCCCGAAGAAGTATTCATCTTCTTTCAGCAGCTGATGGTCAAAATTCAAAAGCGCTTCGGCAATTTGCCCTGCTATTTCATATCATTAAAACCGAGCCCCAGCCGCTCATACCTGCTAAACAGCTATAAATATATCAACCAGCTTATCCAGAAGGAGATTACTCAAAACCAAACCTGCTGGCGGTATATTGATGTTTTTTCGCAGATGATAGATCAATATGGCGAGCCCAAAAATGAATATTACACACAGGATGGCCTCCATATGAACGAAGCGGGCTACAGCCTGTGGACAGTTATTGTTAAACAGCAATTAAGCGAGGGTATTAATTGTTAACCAACCCCTTACACTAAATTAATCTACCACCCGGAAATTTGTGTGCTGAAAGGGTGCACCAATGAACAGAGAATACCATAAATGGTATACGCCCCGGCTGAACCGGGATATGGAAGTTTTAATTTTCGGGCACAGCGGCAAGGCGGTTTTATTTTTTCCAACCCGGATGGCTCGTTTTTACGACTATGAGAATTGGGGAATAGTTAATGCCCTGCGCGACCGTATCAATAGTGGCGAACTCCAACTGTTTTGTGTAGATAGCGTTGATGCCGAAAGTTTCTACAAAAGCTGTGCATGTCCGCAGGGGCGCATAACCCGTCATTTGCAATATGAGCAATATATCCTTAACGAGGTTGTCCCTTTAATGCAGGAAAAAAACAAGGGCGGTTATTATGAAGTGGCCGGATGCAGCATGGGCGCTTATCACGCGGCTAATCTTGCGTTCAGGCATTCGCACCTGTTTAATAAGGTGGTGTGCATGAGCGGCAGGTATGATCTCACCCGTCAGATACAATTCTTTAATGATTTGTTCGATGGTTTTCATAACGAAGATGTTTATTTCAATATGCCACGACAGTACGTAGCCAACCTGCACGACGAAACCAACCTAACCACTATCCGCAACCTGGAAATTATACTGGCCATAGGTGAAGCTGATCCCTTTATTGCAGACAATCGAGAGTTCAGCGGATTACTTAGCCACAAGCAGATCGATCACCAATTTCATGTTTGGGGCGATTATGCCCATAAGCCACGTTATTGGCGGCAAATGGTAGGATTGTATTTATAGTAGCCCGTAATGCTAATATTTTATAATTCCTTGCATACATATTATAGAAACCACACCGCATAGTCGAATAAATTTGCTACTAATCAATAAATCCGGCCAATTTATTACCGGTTCATTTTAAATTTTTAATAACAGCAATCTTTAGGGCGATAAATGCCTGATCGCATTTTCGCAGATTTTATCATGGAGAGAATCACCGCAAAATATTATATAGAAACACCTTACGCTCTTGAAAAGGCGGCACAGGTTTTGGCCGGAGAACAATCGTCCGGAACATTTGTGGCCGTTCCCGGCGAAACAGAAGAGCTTAAAAGCCGCTTTGCCGCCCGCGTGGAAAAAATTACACCGCTGGAATCGGTGACCGAGCCTGCCATCCCCGGGGCAAAAGCAAAGGAAGGTTTGTATCACCGTGCCAATATTGAGGTTTCGTGGTCTATCGAGAACTTTGGTTATAATCTGCCCGTTCTTATCTCCACCGTACAAGGTAACCTTTATGAGCTTACGCAGTTTACGGGGCTTAAGCTGATGGATATTGAGTTGCCCCCTTCCTACAGCGACCAATTTCGCGGCCCGGCCTTTGGTATCGAAGGATCAAAGCAAAGCACCAATGTACAGGGCCGCCCTATGATTGGCACGATTATAAAACCAAGCATTGGCATGCCGCCTGAACAAACCGCCGGGCTGGTAAAAACGCTGGCCGAAGCGGGTATTGATTTTGTAAAGGACGATGAACTGATGTCATCAGCCGCCAACTCGAAGTTTGAGGACAGGGTTGATGCCATTATGCATGTGATAAATAACCACGCCGATAAAACAGGCAAAAAGGTAATGTATGCCTTTAATTTAAGCGATGAGATAGACAGCATGCAGCGCCGTTATGAATATATTATAAAAGCAGGCGGCACTTGTGCTATGATCAGCCTGAACAGTGTCGGTCTGTCTGCAGTAAAGAAAATATGCGATGCAGGCGAACTGGTTATCCACGGTCACCGCAACGGCTGGGGCATACTGAACAGGCATCCATTACTCGGTATAGAGTTCCCGGCCTATCAAAAATTATGGCGGCTGGCCGGTGTAGACCAGATACATGTGAATGGCATTCAGAATAAATTCTGGGAGTCGGATGATTCAGTAGTAAAATCCATCGAATCGTGTCTTAAACCTTTATTTAAGCAGAAAACAATATTACCCGTGGTATCTTCGGGACAATGGGGTGGCCAGGCGTTTGAGACATACCGGCGTACGCAAACTGTCGACCTGCTATATATGGCAGGCGGCGGCATTATGGCGCATCCGGATGGCCCCGGTGGCGGCGTTATCGCTTTGCAGCAAGCCTGGGAAGGCGCAGTTAAGGGATTAACACTTGAACAAGCGTCACAGCAATACCCTCAGTTTGGCAAATCGGTACAAAAATTTGGCGGCAAGTAACAATGGCACAAAACAACCTTTTACTGGCCTACTATGGCGACGACTTCACCGGCTCGACGGATGCACTGGAGTTTTTGAGCCGCGCCGGTATCAAAACGGTGTTGTTCATTTCGCCGCCTACTCCCCAACAATTATCGGCCTATAACGGGTTACAGGCTATTGGCGTAGCCGGTATGACACGTGCCATGCCACCTGCCGAAATGGAGCAAACATTGCGCCCCGCTTTTATGGCATTGCGCAATCTTAATCCAAAGCACGTACATTACAAAGTTTGCTCCACGTTTGATTCATCACCTCATATCGGCAGCATAGGCAAGGCCATTGATGTTGGTGCTGAAGTATTTCAGAACCGCATCACTCCCCTGCTGGTTGCCGCACCTGCATTGGGCAGGTATTGCACCTTTGGCAATTTGTATGCGCGTATGGGCATCGGCAGCGCGGGACAGATCTACCGCCTCGACCGGCATCCATCTATGAGCAAACATCCGGTAACACCTGCGCATGAAAGCGACCTGCGTGCGCATTTGTCATTACAAACCAGTAAAAAAACAGGATTGATCGATATACTTCAGATCGAAGATGAAATTGCTGATACTGCTAAAAAAATAACAGCTTTAACTGACGATGGCTGCGAAGTGGTGTTGTTTGATGCCCTCTACCCCGATCAGATGCCGGTTATCGGCGAGCTGATAGACGGACTTGCTGAAGACAAGCCATTATTCTCTGCTGGCTCATCAGGCATCGAAATGGCTTTGGGCAGTTACTGGAATACCGAAGATCTATTCAAATCACAAACCCGCTGGAACATTCCTGGCGAAGCAGGGCCGATATTGGTTTTATCCGGCAGTTGCTCACCGGTTACATCCGGACAGATCAGTTGGGCGCTTGAACACGGTTTTACCGGGATTGCATTAGATACCGCTGCCATAGCCGGCAATGAAAATATAGAGATCGATGATGATATAAGTCGTGCTAATGCTTTGCTTGCTGAAGGCAAAAGCGTGATCATCCATACCAGTCGCGGCAATCACGACGAGCGCATCCCGGCAACACATGCAGCGTTATCTGCCAAAGGATTATCGCCCCAGCAAATCAATGCAGAAACATCCCGGTTATACGGGACGGCTTTGGGGAGAATTGTAAGAGAGGTTGCAGCGCAGGGCATTGTCAAAAGGATATTGATAGCAGGCGGCGATACTTCAAGCTATGCAGCCAGGGCAATGGGCATTGAAGCAGTGGAGATGATAGCGCCTTTAGCGCCCGGAGCGCCACTTTGCAAGGCTTATGCGCCCGGTTCGCCGATTGACGGACTGGAAGTGAATTTTAAAGGCGGACAGGTAGGCGCCGAAGATTATTTTGAAGCTGTATTGCAGGGCACTACTGCAACCAAACATAAAAAAAAGCAAAAAGCATGAAAACAAAAACATTAGGACTGATACACACATCGGCAACGCTGATACCCGTTTTTCAGCAACTGTGCAAGGAATATTTGCCAGGTGTAAACACATTCAACATTGTTGATGACAGCCTGGTAAAGAATATCGCAGCACGAGGCGAGGTAACGCCATCCATTTTTAAACGCGTGGCTGATTATGTGGCGTCAGCCGAAGATTCAGGCGCTGATTATGTGCTGGTTACCTGCTCATCAATTGGTGCACCTGTTGAAGCCGCAGCAGAAAAGGCAGGTATCCCAGTATTGCGTGTGGATCAGCCAATGGCCGATATTGCCGTACAAACCGGCAAACGTATTGGCGTGATCGCTACGCTGCAAACCACTTTACAACCAACCAGCGAATTGGTACAACGCCGTGCCGCAATTGCCGGTAAAGAGATTGAACTAACCTCTGTTGTTGTTGAAGGTGCTTTTGATGCCTTGATGAGCGGCGATGCCTCCAAACATGATGAACTGGTAGCTAATGCGTTGCGCAAGCTTTCAAATGAGGTGGATGTGATATTGCTGGCACAGGCATCTATGGCCCGTGTAGTGGATACCCTAAGCGAAGAAGACAAGAAAGTGCCCATTGTGGCAAGCCCGCCCAACGCGATAAAATACCTGGCTTCTATCCTGAACTAATATGGTTAAAGTACTGCAAAAGATTTGTTTCGGGCTAAGCATCCTGTCGGCCGGTATATTGCTGATTGGTATTTTATTTGGCAGCACTGTTATCTGGCAGCCCGCGGCCGTTTATTTTGCAGTATTCTTCTCCATTGGCATGGCCGCCGTTCCGGCGTTAAAAAACTATCAGTACACGGCGTGGATCATCGCTGCCGTAGTTGTTGCTATGATATACCCCAACGCTTTTTCAAAATGGGGAAGCGTCGATCTTCGCAATAAATGGCTCATCCTCGTTGTAGTGCAGATGGTGATGTTTGGTATGGGCATACAAATGAGTATCCGCGATTTTACAAGCGTTGCCAGTACCGGAAAAGGCGTTTTAATCGGTCTTGCCTGCCATTTTTCAATTATGCCCATAATTGGCTATCTGCTTACCCGCGTATTTCATTTTGAACCGGAGATAGCCGCCGGTATTATCCTCATCGGCTCCTGCTCAAGCGGCTTGGCATCCAACGTAATGGTGTATCTCGCCCGAGCCAACCTGGTGCTTTCGGTAACCGTTACAGCTATGGCTACGCTGGTAGCGCCATTCATGACGCCCTTACTCATGCACCTGCTGGCCAACACACTTATCGCCATCAAGTTCGTTGCCATGATGACGGAGATCATCCGTATTGTTATCGTACCCATTGGGGCTGCTCTATTGCATGACTATCTGAAACGCGCCTCAGACAGCGGAAAGCGTACTGTTTATTCAATAGCCGTATTATGCATAATATGGCTAATCTGCCAGTATTTTTTCCTATGGGATATCTTTTCATTACATTTTTTTGAAGCGGCGCTGCAATCAGCATCGGTGTTCAACTTTTTTACCGGCGCGTTTTTAGTTGGCGTTGGGTATCACCTGCTTTACCTTAAAGTCAGTAATATTGATAAGTACATCCCCTACTTCTCCATGTTCGGCATTGTTTACTTTACCACGGTAACTACCGCGGCAGGACGTGATAATTTACTGCATATCGGAGCAATACTTTTCCTTGCGGCAGTTATTCATAACAGCGCCGGGTATTTTTTTGGTTACTGGCTTAGCCGCTTATTTAAGCTTGATAAAAACTCGGCACGCACCATAGCCTTTGAGGTTGGCTTACAAAATGGCGGCATGGCGTCAGGATTGGCGGGTACAATGGGCAAACTGGCAACAGTTGGTCTTGCAGCAGCTATTTTTAGCCCGTGGATGAATATCTCCGGCTCCATTCTGGCGAATTACTGGCGTAAACACCCTGTTAAAGAAGAGGCAAAACAAAAGGAACCGGCCCCTTTGGAAGTATAGGGCTTCATTATTTTGTATCGGTGTTATACCTTTTTGTTTGCGGGTTTTTCATCCAAAAATAAAGGCTGATACAGATAAGGATATAAATGATTGCATTAAATAAGGTATGATGGTCGATGATTTGTGCCGAATGTTTATCCCAGAAAAGCGCTAACAGCACAAACCGGATAATATTCAATATTTCTATCGCCAGTATACCGGTTAAGATAAAAATAACCTTGGCTCGTAATGGTTTGGGGTATGCGATGACAAATGCGGTAAAAAAGCTGATCACCCCTAACCCCAAACAGGAATAGACCAACCGGATAACCCCATGTCCGGCAACCAACAGTTCGTAATTATTGTTGATAGCAGTAAGCCCAAGTAAATTAACAATAGCTGCACTGGAATCAAGCAAAATTTGCCTTAACCATTGTATATAATTAAGATGATTGGCAAAAAAAGCGTTATAATGATTTCCGGGGCTGGTTAGCCCGAAAAACAGAATATTAAAATAGTAGAATAGCAGAAAAAGCACTAAAAAGGAGAAGATGAACTTCAATGGCGATATCAAATGACCGGCTTGTCTTGTAACCTTTGTTTGCTGGTTGATCTCGTCGATCTTGATATCAACAATGAGCCTGAACCAATAGGCCTGCAAAAAATGAAAGATGGTTCCCTCACGGCCATCCAGTATGCCAAGCCTGAAAATAAAACGGTAGATAAAATAAAGCATCGGCCTTACATACAAAGGTAATTGCCACCATATTTGCTTTAAGCGTGCCGTACGTTCATCCGGCGCTCCCCAAAAGTCGGGGCTAATAGTTTGCGTACGTATTTTTTGCATACGCTCTACTTCTTCGCGAGCCACAAGGTCGCTGTAACGGTTATGCTTTTCTATCCAGAAACGGATATTGTTTTCCTTCAGGTTTTCTTCCCGGATGTATCCATCTTTCCACACCATTGTTTTACCAGGTACAATAAACCGGTGATCCATCTCCTCGTTCAAATCTGAAAACCCCTTGCCATACCTGAACATTTTAAGCATATAGAAAGGATAATAGCCGCCGTGCTTTATCCACCTGCCTTTAAAATAATTTTTCCGGCAAAAATAAATGCCGTCTATTCCGGCATGGTCTTCATCTTTAAAGGTTTGTAATTTTGCTTTTAATTCCGGCGTTACCACCTGATCGGCATCGAGGCAAATTACCCACGGGGTTTTTATATCGAAGTTTTTCAACGCAAAATCCCACTGCCGGGGATGATTTTCAAACGGGTGTGTCAGTACAACAGCGCCATGGTTATTTGCTATGGAAACGGTAGCGTCGGTACTGCCCGAATCAAGCACATACACCTGCGCATTTATACCCTCCAACGAATTAAACAGCCTTTGCAGGTGT
>JBQCIS010000169.1:0-10764 GCA_051953515.1 Mucilaginibacter sp. | reverse complement strand
ATTGTAAATGATAAACTGGTGTATAATGGCAGGCTGATTCCTTTTCTTAACCTCGATGAGGAAACGGAGATCAACCATCATTTACAATGGTGGCGGTCACTTATTCATCCTGATGATCTTGAACATGTAGAAACCACACAGCGCCAGGCATTGGAAAAAAGGCAAACCAATTGGGAATGCGAATACCGGTTAAATTGCGGCAGCGACGGTTATAAATATGTTTTCGACCAGGGATATTTTATCTACAATGATTCAGGTGAACCTATAAGGCTTACTGGCGCTATTAAAGATATTAATGACCTGATGCTTGCCGACGAGGAAAATCGCAGGCTTGCGCAGATTATCACTAAGGTAGACAACCTGATACTTGTTGTAGATACTCAGAACAGGATAGTATGGGTGAATAAGGCTTTTGAAGTTTATACAGGTTATACGCTAAATGAAGTTATAGGCCTTAATCCGAGGGATTTCCTGACAGGTGAGGAGACCTCACAGGAAACACTTGCATATATTATTGAATCAAGGCGCAAAGAGCTATCGTTCACCGCTGAATTTATTCAATATACCAAAAACAAAGGAAGGCAATGGGTAAGCAGTGCTTACACGCCTTTATATAACGACGTTGGTGTGCATACTGGTTATATTGCTGTACAAAATGTTATCACGGCCCGTAAAGAACGTGAGGCACAGATCAGTGCCCAGAACAGGATATTGCAGGAAGTAGCCTGGTTAAGTTCACATGAGATCAGGAGGCCTGTTGCATCCATACTGGGGCTTATATATTTATACAAGAATTCGGAACTTACGGAGGAGCGGGAGGAAATACTAAATATGATAGACCGCTGTGCAAACGACCTTGACGGCATTGTACATAACATAACGGCCAGGGTAAATAACGAATTAAGTGCTATTTACATCCCGGCCGGTAAGAGCTTTGAGTCTGAGGTGGCTTTGCCGCGACTACCTTTTAAGAGCTAATTATGCTTGTTTGGCAAACTGAACGTTGATCAGTAATTTAATTTCATCGCCTAATACTACCGAACCGGTATCAGTAACACCGCTCCATGTTAAGCCGAAATCACGGCGGTTGATTTTGCCGCTAACTTCAAAACCAGCTTTAGTGTTGCCATAAAAATCACCCGCAGTACCGCCATGTTCAACATTTAATGAAACCGATTTGGTTACGCCTTTAATAGTTAGGTCGCCAACCAGTTTGTATTGGTCATCATCTTCTTTAGTAAATGAAGTTGATTTGAAAGTGATTTTTGGATATTGAGCAGCGTCAAAAAATTCACCGCTTTTCAGGTGGTCATCACGCATGGTCTGGTTGGTATCAACACTGTCCACATTCAGCGAAAAGCTGATGTCTGCACCTGTAAAATCTTCGTTTGATGTTTCCAGTTCGCCTTCAAAACTTTTGAACGAACCTGTTACAGTTGAAATAACAAGGTGTTTCACCTTGAACTGTACTTCTGAGTGCATTGGATCAAGCACCCATTTTGTTAATGTCTCTGTTGCCATAATTATTTTATTGTTGATTGTATTTACTGATACAAATATAAATAGATATATGTTTAAACATGTATTTTATCTTTACATATTACAATCGGCTTACAATCGTATTAAACCGCCAAGTTAAAGGATGGTTTTTATAGTAATTGTTAAGTTTTAATTAAGGACAAAAGCGTGACGAACGACTCTTGTCAAACACCTCATTCGTTGCTTAATAATAGGAGCGAAGATTTAATAGATCACCGCTCAAATGCTATCCGTTTGCCCGGAATATCGCTAATAACTCCATTGCTATAGGCCAAGTTGCCGGAAACAATAGTATGCTTAATTTTTGATTGGAAGGTAGTTCCCTCAAACGGACTCCAATTGCATTTATAAAGAATATTGCTTTTGTTAACCGTCCATGGATCGTTCAGATCAACCAGTACCATATCAGCCCAATATCCTTCCATTATAAAACCACGTTTTTCTATCTGGAAGCAGATAGCCACGTTATGCGCCATCTTTTCGGCAACCTGTTCAAGTGTTATTTTACCTTGATGGTGCAGTTCCAGAATGGCTGGCAATGCGTGTTGCACCAAAGGGCCGCCGGATGGCGCCTGCAGATACGGCTGCGACTTTTCTTCAATGGTATGTGGCGCATGGTCGGTCGCGATCACGTCAATGCGGCCGTCCAGGACAGCTTTTAGTATACCGTCGCGATCGGCTTCTGTTTTTACGGCCGGGTTCCATTTAATATAGTTGCCTTTCGTTTCGTAATCTCTGTCGGTAAACCACAGATGATGTATACAGGCTTCGGCTGTTATCCTTTTGTCTTTAAGCGGGACGTTATTACTGAACAGGTGCGTTTCCCGTTCAGTAGATATATGCAGAATATGCAGACGTGTATTATATTGTTTAGCCAGCTCTACTGCCATTGATGATGAGAGATAGCAAGCCTCTTCGCTACGAATGATTGGATGATAAGTAACCGGAATATCGTCGCCCATCAACTCCTTATAGTGCGCAAGGTTACGCCTGATGGTCGCCTCGTCTTCGCAATGCGTGGCCACCAGCATAGGCGACTTTGAAAAAATGTTTTCCAGTGTTTTAGGATTATCCACCAGCATATTCCCGGTTGACGACCCCATAAATACCTTTACGCCGCAAACGTTTTTTACATCGGTGCGCAGTACTTCATCAATATTATCATTACTGGCACCCATAAAAAACGAGTAATTGGCAAGAGAGGACTTTGCGGCAATATCATACTTCTGCTGAAGCAATTCCTGCGTCAGTGCATTGGGCACAGTATTGGGCATCTCCATAAAAGAAGTAATCCCACCTGCAACTGCCGCCCGCGATTCGGTATGGATATTGGCCTTATGCGTTAACCCCGGTTCACGGAAATGTACCTGGTCGTCAATACAACCTGGAAAAAGGTGCAAGCCTTCGGCGTTGATCTCCTTGTCGGTTTTGGTATCAATATTGCCGCCTATCTGTTCAATAAAACCATCCTTTACCAGGATGTCGGCTACAAATTGTTTGTTCTCGTTTACTACAGTGGCGGATTTAATCAGGATTGATGGCATGAGGACAAAATTAGGGATTGTAATGATTTTAATTACAACTCATTTGGAAAATAAAATTGATCAACACTGTTTATTCCCACCAAAGAGGTACTTGGAATATATTCATTTATTGCTGTAAATCTTTCTTTTAAATTTTCAGGGTTAAGATCTTGAAAGTATACTTTTTTCAATCTTGGCATAAAATCATTGAGGATTTTTTTGTCTTGCTTTCGATTAAAATACGGGAATGAATAACCAATTACCACAAGAATGGTTGTATCAGCTAATGTTTTAGACATTAAATTGTAAAATTCACTTTCAAAGTTGTGTTCCCATGCATAAGATAAATGATTGTTAAAATGTAAAAGCAATTCGTTATTGCTAATAATGGATGAATAATGTTGAGTAATTTTTTCAATAACTTCATTAAGAGACTTGTTTTTTAGGCCGTCTACAATGTATTCACTGCTTTTCTTTACTTCTGATGTAAATGTTGCTGAGCCATTTATTTTAAATACACAAAATTCATTTGCAAGTGACTCTTTTATATTTTGAGTTTGGGGCGTAATTACTTTTAATTTATTGGCTGAGTCTTTAAGGGATTCTGTATTTAAAAAATCCTGATAACTAATTTCTAATTGAAAATCATAGTTCCATGAGAGTATTTTCAGATTTTTTGGAAATGAATCCTTGGTGTCTAAGAGGGTTGCCCAAAAATTATCATAACGAACATCAGTTTGCTTGAATTTTTGCTGTAGTGTAAAATATAAGGCGAGTACATTTTTTAACCTTTCGTATTCAGGTATTTTACCAGACAATTTTAGTTTTTTAGCGTATGTGTCTATACTGAAATTTGTTTGAATATTACATTCTTTTTCTAACCAATCAAGCTCCTGTAACAACTGTTGGGCATGTTGGTGATTGATATTTGTATTTCCTTGACGCATAAAAAATTGTGTCGTTTGGGCATACAGCCTTGAAGCAAGACTAATCGAATTTGACATTTCGGAAACTACAGGTAAACATTGTGCACTTGCACCCGCACCTAATAGATAAACAATTTGTTCCATTTAGTTTAGATTTAATTTTTGAAGATAATAAATATCCCCATCCTTTTACCTTTCCGCTTTAACCTTTCACCTCCCACAAAAATCCTATCTTTGTCCCCATGGCATTCACCTTCGATGATTTCAAGTTCAACCGGCAAATACTTAATGCCATAGCCGACGCCGGTTATTCCGAGCCTACGCCCATACAGCAAAAAGCCATTCCGCCGATACTGAACGGGCAGGATGTAATGGGCATTGCGCAAACCGGAACGGGCAAAACCGCCGCCTACGTGTTACCGCTCATCATGAAGCTGAAATATGCCCAGGGCGAGAGTGCACGCTGCGTTATCGTAGCGCCAACGCGTGAGCTGGCCATGCAGATAGAAGAGAATATCAAAACCTTCGCCAAGTACACTGATTTACGTACGGTGGTACTGTATGGTGGCCTCGGTCCGAAAACGCAAATCGAAAACATTAAAAAAGGGGTGGATATTATTGTGGCTACGCCGGGGCGTTTTATGGATATTTATCTGGCAGGCCACATCATGCCCAAAACCATACAGACGCTGGTGCTGGATGAAGCCGATAAGATGATGGATATGGGCTTTATGCCACAGATCAACCGTATACTGGAAGTAGTGCCCGTTAAACGGCAGAACCTGCTTTTCTCGGCAACCATGTCCGATAAGGTGCAGCAGCTATCCTATAATTTCCTTGAGTTCCCTACCATTGTTGAGGTTACCCCGCAGGCAACCCCGGCACAAACGGTTACTCAGCAGTTATATGAAGTGCCCAACCTCAAAACCAAGATCAACCTGTTAAAACATTTGCTGGATGATACAGACGATATTAAAAAGCTGATCATCTTCTGCAAGACGCGAATTGTGGCCGAGGATGTTTACAAATTTCTTGAACGTAAATTCGGAGCGGAGCAGGTAAAAGTACTGCATGCCAACAAAGGGCAAAACACACGCATTAATAGTATCAATTCCTTTAAAAACGATGAGGTAAAGATATTGGTAGCTACAGATGTTGCGGCCCGTGGCATTGATGTAAGCGACGTAAGCCATGTAATAAACTTTGATGTACCGGTGGTAATCGAGGATTATGTACACCGTATCGGAAGAACAGGCAGGGCATTCCAGTCGGGCGAGGCCATTACATTTGCTACACCTGCAGAGGAATATTACGTGGGCAAAATCGAAAAGCTCATCAGGCAAAAAATAGCCGTGTCACCATTGCCGGGTGATGTTTTTGTTGAACAGACGCCATACGAAGAACGCCAGGCACAAGCCAAAGAGATTGATATGCAAAAGCGCCGCGAGAACCCCGAATTTAAGGGCGCTTTCCATGAAAAGAAAACAGCGAACCAGAAAAAGAAGTTTCAGGCGGCAAAGGGCAAAGCCAAACCGGAGAAGCCGGCTGGCAAGTTCCGTAAAAAACGATAATCATGTCTATGTTTAAAAATATCCGGTTAACACCGCTCAATATTGTAAGTGCATTGTTTCTGCTAACATCGGTATACATATTTATTTATGGCGCGGGTATAGTAGGCATGCAGGTACATTACCTGGGTAGTGCGGTGGGTTGGATATTCCTTCTGTTTGCCTTTGTTGTGTCATTTTTAGATATAATGCTGCGGAATTTTTTCCCGCAAACCAAAAAGTTATGGATTGTAGAGCTAAGCTTTATAACTTTGACGCTTATAATTTTTTTACTTGTTAAATAATGAAAAGAGCTGAAATAAAACTGATCGTTGATATGGACGATAACAATGTGCCCGAAAATATTACCTGGGAATCTACCGATTCGCAAAACAAAGAGGCGCTGCCCGTAAAATCAATGATGTTGGCTCTGTGGGATCATAATTACAAAAATACTTTGCGCATTGACCTTTGGACGAAAGACATGCCGGTTGATGAAATGAAACGTTTCTTCTTCGAAACCCTGCAAACCATGGGCGATAGCTTTCTGCGTGCTACCGGCGAAACAAATATTGTAGAAGATCTTCGCGATTACTGCGCACATTTTGCTGAAAAAATGGAACTTCATCCTCAAAAATAATTATGCGCATCAGCTCATTTATCTCGTTTGTTGGTTTTGCTGCTGTATTGATTGCCACATTTTGTCCGCTGGCACATTTTATGTTTGTGCACAAAACCATCTACAACGTTAATCAGCCTTATGGGCTGATGTTGCTGCTGATAGCAGTAATAGGTATTTTGAGCTGTGTGCTTGCCAAGGTCAGTCTTACCAGATTGATGGCCTGGATAAACCTGGGGCTGATTATACTGCTGTTTATAGCAGCAGTGTTTAAAATGACCCATTATTTTAACTTTATGCCTTTCCATTGGGGATCTGAATCACTCAATCACAGGATAAAATTCGACTGGGGCTGGTATCTCATGCTTGCCGGCTCCATAGTTGCACTTGCCGGCACCTTTGCCAAAAGGCCTGCAAGCTTCCCTGCGAAAGGTGAAACAGTACCCAATAGCTGAAACCTTAATTGCAGATGACTGTTGGATTATAAATATGTTTTCTAAGAAATTTTTTTAACATATTTGTAATACATAAATCTATCATTAATGTTAAATCTTTCCTTCCGTAACCAGGTGCTTACCGGGTTTGCTGTGTCTATTATCCTTGTATTACTTGTTGGCCTGCTGTCTATCATCAGCATTAATAAGCTGGAGGATGATACCATATTGGTTGAACATTCTCAACAGATCGTAAAAAAAACCGATAATCTTTTGCAACTAATAGTGGATGCCGAGACCGGTGTGAGAGGATTTGTAGCTACCGGAAAGCCGATTTATCTGGATCCTTATAATTCAGCATTGCCCAATATAACAGGCGACCTGAATGACCTTAGGGCGCTGACTATAAATAATCCTATACAAGCAAACAGGGTAGAAAAATTTGCTGAACTGACGAATAAGCAAATGTTATCATTAAAAGCTGATGTTGACGCACGTAATACTAAGGGGCTTCAATACATGGTTGATAATTCAATGCTGTATAGTGGGAAAGAAGTTATGGACCGGATACGTCAGTATAAAAACGACCTGATAGATCAGGAAAACAAGACACTGGATGCGCGAAAAAAAAGCACGGCAAAGGCATCTTCCGAAACAGAAATCATTGTAATTGCCGGCTCAATAATATTTCTCATCATTATCGGGGTGTTGTTTTATTATATCCAGAAAACGTTTGAAGAACAAAAGAGGGCTGAAGAAACCGTTCGATTGGCCAATGTTGAATTGGAGCGTGTGCTTGATGAGAACGAGGCAAAAAACTGGCTACTTACAGGTGTAAGTAGCCTGAACGAAAAAATACAGGGTCAGTTAAGTGAGAGAGAACTAAGCAAAAATATACTGGCCGAAATATGCAACTATACCAATGCATCAACAGGTACATTATATCTGTTCAACAGCGAAGAACAAAGGCTTGAACTTTATGCCTCATATGCTTTCCATAATCATAATGCCCTGAAAAAAGAGATTCGTTTAGCGGAAGGCTGGATCGGGCAGGCTGCCGAAAATGGGAAAGAAGTAGTGATTAAAGGTAAGCTGAATGACACCCTGAAACTCGAAACCTCCGTTCTGCAGGAACAGCTTACCGAAAGCATCATCATACCATTCTACTTCGATAAGCAATTGAAAGGTGTAATTGAGATAGCCCACAATGACAAGATTAATGATAACACACGTAACTATCTGGCAATTATATCCAATAATATAGGCGTAGCTATAAACACTGCGCAGGCGCGCACTATTATGCATGATCTGTATGAAGAAACGCAGCAACAGGCCGAAGAACTGGAAGCACAACAGGAAGAAATGCGTGTAACCAATGAAGAATTGATGAATAAAACAGAAATGTTGGAAGCATCTGAAGAGGAGCTGCGAGTACAACAGGAGGAGTTGCGCAGCATCAATGCAGAACTGGAAGAAAAAGCTAGTTTGCTTGAAGAAAAGAATCAGGCTATTGAAGAAGCACGCCAGGCTATAAATGTTAAAGTTGATGAGCTGGAAACTACTGGCCGGTATAAATCGGAGTTTCTGGCCAATATGAGCCATGAATTGCGCACGCCGCTTAATAGTATACTTGTGCTCGCGCGTATACTTAAAGACAATAAAACTACCAATCTTACAGAAGACCAGATAAAATATGCCAGCGTAATATTTAATGCCGGAAATGACCTGCTTACGCTCATTAATGATATACTTGACCTGTCAAAGGTTGAATCTGGTAAATTGGAGCTTCAGATAGAAGATGTTAAAGTGTCTGATATAGTAAAAGATACAGGTATGCTCTTTAACGAACTTGCTGCCAATAAAAAGATCAAATTTACCCAAAGCGTATCAGGTGTACCTGAAGCCATTTCTACTGATAAAATAAGAGCGGAGCAGGTGTTAAAGAACCTGCTTTCGAATGCATTTAAGTTTACACCTGATGGAGGCGAGGTAACGCTAAACGTACTTCCGGGTAACAAGCCTCAAACCATCAGCTTTAGTATTAAAGATAGCGGTGTTGGTATACCAAAGGATAAGCAGAAGGTAATATTTGAAGCCTTTAAACAGGCTGACGGTTCAACCAGCCGTAAGTACGGCGGTACCGGGCTGGGATTGTCCATCAGCCGCGAATTGTCGGCGTTACTTGGCGGTTTTATCAGTGTAAGCAGCGAACCGGGACATGGCAGTGAATTTACATTAACCCTTCCTTACAAAATAAACCATCAAACAGCTTATCCGGCAGAGGAAATACAGCTGCCTGTAATGGAAAATATTGATGTTGAAGATATCAAACTAAAACCCGCTGTAAAAAAGGCAGCAGACAAAGACCCGCTGATAGTTATTGTAGAGGATGATAAGAACTTTGCAGCCATATTACAGGATTATGCACGCGGGCACGGCTATAAGTCTGTAATGGTGCACAACGGCGCCGAAGCTGTAACTGTGATCTGCGAAAATATGCCGGATGCTGTGATACTTGATATTATGCTGCCGGGTAAAGATGGTTGGCAGATATTGAAAGAACTGAAGCAATCAGAAGATACTGCTGCTATACCCGTACACTTAATGTCGGCCAATGATACTTCTTCAAACAGGGCGCAGAAGGAAGGTGCTATCAGCTTCCTGAAAAAACCAATTGATACTGCCGCGCTCGATAAGTTATTTACAGATATGAAGCAAAGCGGCACCGAGTTTAAGCAGATATTACTGGTTGAAGATCATCGTGTACAAAGCCAGGCGCTAAAAGATATGATGCAGGCGCAAGGTATTGCTGTAGACCAGGCATTCGACGGCGAATCGGCTTTCCGTATGTTAAATGAAAACGAATACCAGTGCGTGATACTGGATCTGAATCTGCCCGACATATCCGGCCTCGATCTGCTCGACAAAATAAAGAACATTGACAAGTTTGCAGAATTGCCGGTTATTATCAATACGGCAATGGAATTGGATAAATCATCCGTGAACAGGTTGATGCAGTATGCAAATGCAATGGTTGTTAAAACAAATAAATCATCGGATAGGTTAATAGACGAGGTGAACCTTTTCCTTAATAAGATAAGCGAAGCAAAGACCAAGCCGGCGCAAGCGGTAAAGAACATGGTGATGAACAAAGGCAAAGAGGCTCTTAAAGGAAAGAAAGTTTTAGTGGTTGACGACGATATGCGTAATATTTTCGCGTTAAGCAGTGTATTGGAAAGTTACGATTTTATAGTTGATATTGCCAATGATGGCGAAGAAGCCATAACCAAGCTGGAGGATAATCCCGACATCGACATTGTTCTGATGGATATTATGATGCCTAAAATGGATGGTTACGAAGCTACAAGGTATATCCGCAAGCAAAGCAAATGGAACAAATTGCCTGTTATTGCCTTAACGGCAAAGGCTATGAAAGACGACCGTGAAAAATGCATAGCAGCGGGAGCTAACGATTACATAACAAAACCAGTTGATATAGACAGACTGATCGCATTAATGCAGTTGTGGTTAGGGAGTTGATTATGAATGAAGGAAATGGTTTAACAGATGCGCAATTAACGGAACTGATAGACCTGGTTAACAGGATACACGGATTTGACTTCTCGGCATATTCAAAGGCCTCTTTAAAACGTAGGGTTGTAAGAGTGATGAATAACAAAAGTATGCGCTTTTATGACCTTAAACATACTTTGGTTAATAATAACGCCTTCTTTCAGTGGTTTTTAGATGAGATTACGGTAAATGTTACCGAAATGTTCCGTGATCCGGAATTTTATAAGGCAATGAACGCACAGGTTATCCCTTACCTGTCCACTTATCAGCATGTAAAAGTTTGGAGCGCCGGCTGCTCTTCGGGCGAGGAGGTGTACTCCTTAGGCATATTGCTTAATGAAGCAGGCCTGGGCAAAAAATCATTTATTTATGGAACGGACGTAAATACCGAAATGTTGAAGGAGGCCCGTCGGGGCATATACAGTCTTAAAAAGATAAGAACTTATGCCGAAAATTACCAACTTACCGGTTTGAAGGGCACTTTGACTGATCACTTCACAATTATGTACGATGCTGCAACAATTCACAACGAATTAAAGTATAACACATTGTTTTCCATTCACAGCCTCGTGTCAGACAGTGTTTTTAATGAGTTTCAGTTGA
>JBQCIS010000168.1:0-10706 GCA_051953515.1 Mucilaginibacter sp. | reverse complement strand
ACGTTTGCCCGTCCTATCCTTTATAATTGTGGTTGTCTATCCGGCAAATAAACTCTTTACCCGCCACATCTTTACGGTTACCTTTTTCCCTGCCTTGGCTGCCTTTAATATAACGCGACTCGGCATAGCCTAACGAGATACCCGCATCCTTACCCCCGCTAAAACGCAGGGTCACATAAGCATTGGTTTCGACGGTTTGATCAAGCAATAATGTTGCGGTGGCATTGGCCGGTATGGTCACCGGTGTCTTTGCCGATGGGAAGCCCGATGGAATATTTACACCTACGGCATAGCGCAAAACCGGGATACGCTGGTAAACCATTTCACGCGGCGGCAATGGCGATGGTACCAGGTTCCAGTCGCCGCCCCACGACATGCCTTTCAGTTTCCCATCACCCACTTTTGCAGCGTTGGGCCATTGGCTGTCGTCGAAACCGGCTGCCGTCCAATCTCCTTTTACGGCCTGGTTCATATCCACCATTTCGCCTTTACTGGCGGCGAAGAAAAAGCCCGGTACCGGCTGGTGCCCATTATCGCGGATATACTTCCATGAGTTACTGGTGTTCAATATTTCTTCTGCCGCCGTATTGCCTTGCATAATAAACGCTGTGCGAATTGTGATTTGCGCGGCGGGGCGATATTGCGCCTCGTTCCATACTAAAGCTGCTATTGTATTTTTACCTTTTGTGAGATATGGCGCCAGGTCGACTGTTTCATAATTCCAGAAATAAGTGTCACTACGCGCAGGGCCCAACGAGATCAATGCACCATTAACATACAATTTGTAACGGTTGTCAGCCGAGACATGCACAATGAATGAAGCTGGTTTATCCGCCAGATCTATACTTTTCCGGAAATAATAAACGCCATATTCAGTACCCGGGTCATTGGGGGCGGCAATCCAGGCAGCATTCCACGGCTGGTTGTTAAGGGACGGGGTAGCGTTTTGGCCATAAGTATCAGCTACAGCCAAAAAGCTCACTAGCATGATCAGAAATCTCACAACAGGTTGCATTAATAATTGGGTTTATAATAGCGGCAAATTATGCTACTGAAACGATTTAACTGTCCTCAACTGTCTGAGATATGTGTGTGCATTTAAAATAAATATAAGGCTTAATAGCGCTTTATATTAAAAAAATATATGCACACAGAACGTGGCAAGTTTGTACACTCTCCTGCAAAAATGGTACAATAGGATTTGCAATCATACCTCTAATTTTGAGATACAAACCATTAAAACAATACATAATATGAAAGCAAAAAAATTATTAATGCCACTGGCATTACTCTTCACTGTGTTTTTTGTTAATTCTGCATTTGCTGGCAAGGTTGCTTTTTTCAGAGCGCCAAAATTTGGTGTGCCTTACTCACGCACCTATATTAAGCAACAAAAGATGGAAGCCTTTAAAGCCTTTAAAAAACTAAATGCAAATAGTAATATAGATGTTTATGTTACTTTACCAACAAACACAATCAATTATCCAACTTATGTTTATTGGGACTGGGAAATTGATTTTATTCAATACGGCACTACGGTATCTACTTACTACACTAATTCAAGCAGCGATCAGACAACTATCGCTGGAAGCGTGCCGGAAGGAACATACAATATTGAATTTACCGGTGGTGATGGATATTCCAAAGGGTTTGATATACAGGCATATTGGCAAATAGGAGCTTCAGGATATCAGGCTGATTATAATGGAGGTGGAGACGATACAGGGGTTACTTTAAATAATGTGTATGTATCAGGCGATGGTAGCACTTATTTGCAAATTGATGGTAATGATTAAAAAAACTCATCAACAGTTCTTGCAAAAATCCCGGTTATGAAACAACCGGGATTTTTATAGTATACCAGGCATGAAATGCGGTTTGGTGGAATTTTTTGGACTTAATTCTCTGCTTTGTATATTTGCCTTCCTACGGGATGTAGCGTAGCCCGGTATCGCGCCAGCATGGGGTGCTGGAGGTCGTGGGTTCGAATCCCGCCATCCCGACTTGAAAAAAATAAAGAGCTGCAATTTTGCAGCTCTTTATTTTTATAGCGAAAAGAGATACCCCAACACTGCCCCGCCTATAATAACAAATGCGGTATTCAGCTTCTTAAAATAAAAGTTCGCTGCAAAACCGGCTATGGCAATAACAATGGTTTGCCAATTGCTTATGGCCGACCGGCCCAGGTCAACACACACCATCAGGATCAAAGCGATCGCTGCTACATTCACGGCATCCAGAAATGCGGAAAGTATTTTTGATTTCCGCAACCGGTAAACAAGCGGGTTGAGCAGCCCTACAAATAAAAATGATGGAATGAAAATACCCGCCGTTGCCAACGCTGCCCCGTTTAGGCCATTCATCTGCCAGCCAATAAATGTAGCCGATGAAAATACCGGACCGGGCGTAAACTGTCCTACGGCAATGGCATCGGTTAGCACTTGCCGGGTCAACAAGCCGGGTTTTACCAATTCGGCATTCAGGAAGGAGAACAGTACATAGCCGCTGCCATAAAGAATGGAGCCAACTTTCAGAAATATCCAGAATATCCTCCAGTTGGTGGTTTTATCATTAACGGGAGTAAAACCGATCGTTAATAGCGGGAGAAAAGCGGCCAGCTTTTCCGGGCGGTTTTTAAGAGTATAAATAACCATGCCCATAGCGCCTGTCCCAAACAAGATGATAACTTCATTTACGCCGAAAATGGCCAGTAACAACGCAGCAATTCCCATGACCGCTAACTCGTAAGACTTTACTGCCTTTCTGCCAAGTGTGATCATTAATGATGCGATGACGCCAATGATGGCAGGTTTTATCCCATAGATATAAGGCGCTACCTTCGGCGAGGTGCCATATTGCTGGTAAAGCCAGGCAAATGTACCCGTAATAAATACGGCAGGCAGAATAAAACAAGCGCCAGCCAGCAATAAGCCCTTCCAGCCGGCACGTTCCTTGCCGCAATGCAGCGCCATTTCGGTAGAATTTGGCCCGGGTATGAGGTTGGTTGCACCGATGAGGTCTATAAAATGTTCATGCGTCATCCATTGCCTTTTACGGACAACCTCCGCCTCCATCATGGCGATATGAACTGCCGGGCCGCCGAACCCCAAAAAGCCTAACTTCAGGAAAACAGCAGCCACTTCTTTTAATTTGTTCATTTAAGGCTTTTTTAAATTTTAAGCATAAGGGTTAGCTGGCAACATTTATCCTGTTAGGCAACCAGAATAAGAAGCCAATGATGCCGATAATACCGAAGATTGCGCCATATATAAATACTGCCGTATGCCCAACCTTATCCCATAGGATGCCTGCAACAATACTTGCCACTAAATTAGACAGGCCGATTGATGTACCATACCAACCTATGGCGCTTGCCCGCATCTCCGGCTTTACAAAATCTACGGCATAAGCTTTGCCAACCGCCCGGAATATTCCCTGGAAAAGTCCATATAAAATGAGAAGGGCGCCAATTAGTATTACGCTTTGCGAGAAGGCAAAACCCGCATAGGTAATAGCAAAAACAATTACAGCACCTATCAATAATGGCTTTCTGCCGAAACGGTCTGATAGCGAACCTGCAGGGTATGATATCGCTGCGGCAACAAAATTATAAAAGGCATAAATAATAATTGTGGTAGTTAACGACAATCCGGCAGATTTAAGTTGGAGAATTAAAAAAGAGTTACTGGAATTTCCAAGGCCAAACAGTGCCACCAGCAGAAGGTACCTCCAATAAGCCTTTGGGAAGGTACTAAGGCGCAAACTTACTTTTGATCGTATTGCTGACGATCGATGTTCTTTTACTAACAGGATCATTGTTAAGGCCAGTAACCCAGGAATTAATGCCAGATAAAAAATACTTCTGATTGCTATGCCGAGTGTGAAAAATAAAGCAACCGTAATCAGCGGACCAATGAAAGCGCCGAGGTTATCACCAAATCCTTCCGCCCCAAAAGCTTTACCCCGGTTTTTCTCTTCAACAGAACCGGCAATTAATGCATCGCGTGGGGCTGCCCGCATTCCGGCACCAAGCCGGTCGCTAAACCGCGCCGACCAGGCAGCCGGCCATATAGTTGCAACTCCGATAAACGGTTTGGATATTGCCGAAAGCAGATAGCCTAAAATAGCAAGTGGTTTTCTCCGTCTTAATTTATCAGACCAGTATCCTGAAATGCCCTGAATGGCATTTTGGACAGCTCCGGCACTGCCTTCTATAACACCAAGTGTACTGCCGCTCGCTTTAAGATATTCGGTTAGGTAAACCGGCAATATTGGGTATAGCATTTCTGTTGATATGTCTGAAAAAAGCGATGCACATGCCAAAAACAGTACATCCTTGTTCAGCCCCTGGAAATAACCTTTGCGTCTGTCTTTAATTTGTTTCATAGAATATCAGACATAGTCAAACAGCGCCATAAACCCGAAATCCATGTGCAGCTGCATGTGGCAGTGGAGTAGCGATAATCCGGGATTATCGGCCGTGAAGTCTATATCCATCTCCTGGAAACCGCCCAGCATGGCAACATCCTTAATAATGCCCGAGGTTGGCTGCCCGCCTATGCTTGTAATCTCAAAGCTATGCCGGTGCAAATGCATGGGATGTATATCGTCTGACGCATTGCGCATGTGTAACCGGTACCGTTTGCCTTTTTTCAGATGAAACATCGGTTTCATGTTCATCATATCGAAAGATACGCCGTTAATTGTCCACTTGTTAAAGCCATGGTCGGCAGCCTGGTCTTTCGCAAAAATCATGTGGATAATCTCGTCCGGCTCCCGTGCTTTGCGGGTGTTGTCTCCAAATATGCGATAATCCCACTTAAAGGGTTTGGGAGTAACCCATTGAGGTTTTCCCGACAGGCCCTCGTATTGAATGATAGTTCCCATGCCATTACCGCGGTCATCGTCGGCAAGGTCGCCCATTATCCATACGCCGGGATTTTTCATTTCCACAATGGCGCTGATACGCTCCGCTGTGCCCACCCAGAGCAAAGGTACCTCGGCGGGATTGGGCACCGGGTTTCCGTCGAGCGCGATCACTTTAAAAGTATGTCCTGGCAGAGCAAGGCTCCTGATCTCGCTCGCGCTGCCATTGAGAATATGAAAGAGTATCCGCTCGCCCTGCTTTACTTTTATCGGATCGCCATGCCCAAGCTGTTTACCATTTATGGTGAATATTTTATAGCCTACTTCATATCCTTTAAGGCGTTCAGGATGTTCCTTCTCGACTTTTTCCTGCATTGCCTGTAATTCTGTTATTGGCTGGCCGGGCAAAAAATCCATCGCCATATCTCCTCCCCGCTGAAAGTAAGGTTCAAACTCTTTCATTACAATAAACTCCTCACGGTCGAAACCGGTAGGTTTATTCTTTGGCTCGATATAAACCGGGCCAACCTCTCCATTATATTGCCCCAAACTAAGGTTGCCGCCTGCCACGAGGTGTGTATGATAAAACCGAAACCCTGATGGCCCGGGTTTAAACACTTGTCTGCGCTTGCCATGAGCAGGGATATAAGGTGTGCCCTCCTCAGCAGAACCGTCGATATCAACCGGTAAAAACTGTCCGTGCCAGTGAAACTGTTCGGGTATATCAGTGTCATTATAAATATCAACAATCACTTGTTGCCCTTCTTTAAAACGCAGCAGCGGACCGGGGAACTGTCCGTTATAAGTAGTTGTTGAAATGATGTGTTGCGGAGCAACTTCAATAAGCCCGGTACCAATCCGGATGGTATAATCTGCTTTGCCGGATGGTTCGGCGGGAGTAGTTGCATCCTGGTTAGATTGATCGCTTTGTGTATTATTGCCCGCGCAGCTGTTTAATACTGCTACGCCTGAAAGACCTGAAAGCGCTGTAAGCGCTAACCCGGTACGAATAAAGTTTCGCCTGCTGGTTCCGGCAGGTTCAGTTTGTTGATGCTCTTCAGGGGTATTTTTCATAGCAAGTATTAAATGATTTTATGTTGTTTGAGTAATTCGCAAATCGACCGATTTGCGGCCTGCACCATATATCAACAACAGGATCAGTAACAAAGTCATGGCAAAATCGGTTCGATATTCATGAGCGAACGGCCAAAAGCCTTTTCCCGTCAGGATGGGAACCTTGGTTGTAATAAATGCAATGACCATAATGATCAATAACGGTATTACGGCAAACCTGGTAAAAAGACCAATCAATATCAGCAGCCCGCATACAATTTCAAACGCGCCCGTAAAATGCGCCCAGAAATCGGGTGAGGTAAACCCAATTTTTGCAAAGCGCCCACTGCCGACATCTTCCGGGCGGATAAATTTCTGTATCCCTTCCGATAGAAATATCAACCCAACCACGAGCCGGCAAAGCAGAAACGGGAAAGGAGTGGTAGCCAATACCTTTTTCATATAGATGTTATTCAAATTTCGTAAAAGAAATAATCTTAATTATGGCCTGCGGTGAAAAATCTTTTGCTTTTACGCAATAAATGTTTCAGCGCAACGATCCAAACCTTTGTTAATCATTAAGCAAGTCATTGCCTGTGGGTAATTATCTTGTTCGTTTGGCGATTTAACAAGCTCATTTTTAATCATTTGTAAAAAAGTGTTTAACTTTTGATATATAAACGCATCATTTTGAGAAACTTATTCGTAAAAGGCAGGTTGTTGAATCATTGATCTTGTTGGGTGAAAATGGATTGACTACAATGATCGCAATTGTCTTAATAGTTAATTTATGCCTGTTACATTGAATAAGCTTTACGGTCATCCAGCTTCAGATACCCGAAAGGTAAACATCGGCAACAGCCTTAAATATCTGTTCAATTCGTCGCATTTTAAACCAATAATTATATTGCTGGCGACATTGCTTGTGCTTATCGCCAATAAGTCTTATGCATCGATTACCATTTCGGCAACTTCCACCTCGTTGTGCGGTACCGGCAGTGTAACTCTTACAGCCAAGGAGAGCAGTTCTAAATACAGCAGCGGTACCTGTACCTGGTATAATGCTTCAACAAACGCGCTATTGGCAACCGGTACTACCTATACCACAACGCTAAGCGCTACCACTACTTTCTATGCTAAGTTTACTTCTTCTTTTGGTACCGACCAGTCAAGTAACTTTACGGTGACAGTTAATTCCCTTCCTGTAACTACATTTTCAGTAAGCGCATCTTCCGCCAGTACAGGTAGTGCCATAACAGCCCGTTTAACCAGTACGTATACCAGTAGTAATACCTACACCTGGAATTTTGATGGCGGTACAGGTACTTCAACGGGCACACAACAATACAGTGTATCGTGGTCAACGCCGGGTGTAAAAACAATAATGCTCATTGAAACAGCAAGCAGTGGCTGTGCTGATACCACTTACCAGCAGGTAACCGTTGGAGGGCTGAATGTTACCAGCTACAATTATGCCTTTAGCCAAACTATTACACTTAATACCAGCCTTACCGGTATAACATCAACCCTGTATTCGTTCCCGGCATTGGTATATATTAAAGAAGATGCCCTGAAAACAGGAGTAAACTGTGCCAATAATGTGCAATATCCTACAGGGAATGGCCCGCTTTCATCAGGAGCAAGCTCGCCTAATTATGATTTTGCCTTTACCATGAATGGCAGTACCACCGAACTCTTCTATGAAGTAGATACTTATGATCCTGTTAACGGTATTTTGCTGGCATGGGTACAAATACCCCAAATGACATCGGCAAATGCAGTACTTAACTTTTATTTCGGGTCTTTAAGCCCGGGACATTCCAAGTCATTTTCGCAGGCCACATGGTCAAGCGATTATCTTGCTGTATATCACTTTAGCGAGGGCTCAAATACTGCAACAGTGCTCGACGCAACATCAAACGGCAGGAATGCAGTGCAGGCAAATACCACCATTACAAACGACGAGATACATATTGCAGCCGGTATACCGGTAACGGGCGGGGCTTATAGCTTTAACGGAACCAGTTCCAGTATTATTCAGACCACTGGCACAAACCCGGATATTACCGGCTCATTCACCATATCCGCCTGGGTACATTACAATGGTGCTGCAACAAGTGATAACAAAATTGTATCGGACGAGGTGAACTTTGGTCATGGTTATAAATTGAGTGTTAAAGATCCCACAGCAGTATGTTCAAGTTTAACCAATGCCTATATAGAGACAGAAACGAGAAATACCAGCAACCCGTCACCGGGCAACCTTTATGATGCAGGTTTGGTAACTAACAACACCTGGACATACATACAAGGCGAATACAACGGAACCAGCTTTGTTAACTATTTGAACGGTGCCTTACAGTCGCAAGTATGCAATTACGGAAGTGCTTCAGCGCCACAGGCAGGCAGCATGCTATCTATGGGCCTTGACCACGGCACTAACTCCGGAAGCGGTACTTATCCCGACCAGAATTTTTTACAACGGCTACATGGACGAAGTGCGTGTGTCAAACAGGATAAAATCTGCCGACTGGGTAAAAGAGGAATATTATAACCAATCCAATCCGCTTACCTATACCACATGCGGCAGCACCATTACGGAAAATGAAACGTATGCTACCGCTTTAGGAGTAAACGGCAATACTGCAGGCGCCATTGTTTACACCTGGACCGGTACGGCAAGCACGGCTCTTACAAATGCTTCTAACTGGACATCATCAGAGGCTGGTAACCCCAATAAGGTACCGCCGTTTGACGGTTCGGCAAGCCTTGATATACCGGCAGTTTCCACAAACTATCCAACACTAACTGCCAATGAAAGTATATACGGCCTCACCATTGAGAGTGGTGCACAATTTAATCTGAATGGCTATACCTTAAGCGTTGGCTGCCATATTTATAATAATTCCACCACGGGTGGTAATATTTTGTATAGCAGCAATATGAATAGCGGCATAACCTGGGATGGATCAATTAGCACGCAGTATTATTATGGCGGCACCAACAGTTTTATGTCTGTCGGTAACATGACGGTGAACAACTCGTCGGCAGGTACGGTGCAGATAACCGGCGGACCAATGTCACTATACAATACGCTTACGCTTACCAAAGGCAATTTATACGTAAACAATTCGGGCGGCGGTAGTATTACGCTAATGTCTGCATCAACAGGTACGGCAGCAGTGGCGGCTATACCATCTGCCTATAGCGTTACGGGTATGATAAATGCACAGCGCTATCTCACTGGTAACAGTGCGGCAGGTTACCGGAGCTACAGGCTGTTATCGCCGCCGGTAAACAATACTTCGGCAACATCCGGTTTAACCAACTATATCAGTTTAGGCACGCTTAATTCAACTTATACCGTTAACGGAACATCCTATTATGGTGCATTTACCGCGGGTACCGGCTCCGGATTTAACTTTACCAACCCCAACCCTACTATCTATATATACAACGAGACACTGAACCCGTCTTTTTCAACAAAAAACAGTGGATTTACCACTGGTAAATGGGCCGGACTTACCTCCATATCGGGTACTACTCTGGGTTACACCAATACCATGATGGGTAGTGGTACAACGCAGCTGCCTGTTGGCAACAGCTTTATTTTGTTTTACATCGGCTCAACCAACGGTCGTTCAACCACCAGTCCGGAATCTACCCTGCCTGATAATGCCACCATGACCAATGTTGGTTACCTCAACCAGCAATCGGTAAAGGTTAATTTATGGTATACGCCAACCGGTGGTTCTGCGGGCAATCTCTCTTATACAGCAAGCGAACTTTCTTCCAACTATCCAGGCTATGATATGGTGGGCAACCCGTATGCCTCAACCATTGACCTAAAACAGGTTTGGAGCGATAACTACAACAGCACAACTAATGCCATCAGCAGTAACTTTTATGAGCTGTATGATGTAAACCCAAACCAGAACTTTACAGTATACAGCGCAAGCGGTGGTACTTCGGGAGCAAATGCATCCGAATATATAGTAAGCGGTCAGGGTTTTGTGACGGTGGCTACAGCTACGGGCCAGTCGTTAACTTTTAAGGAAGACCAAAAAGTAAGTGCGTTAACCGTTTCGCCACTTAATTTGAATGCACTCGATAACGCAAAGCATGCCGCATTTAATTTACAGACAGATACCTTGCAGGGTTTGCATCTAAAGCTGTTAGCGAATACAGCCACTTATGATGAGTGCGGGATTTATTTCTCTAAAAACTGTAAGGATACCTTCGATAGTTTTGATGCGGCCGACATGGATGGCATTAGTACCAAGGTATTTCTTTCCAGCTACACTGCCGACCACGCCCGTGTTGCCCTGAACAAAATGGGAGACTACACATTACACGGAAAACGCGTTAAGTTGTATGTAAGTGCAGCGACTGATGGTATTTATCAGTTAAAAATGAGTGATATCCTGAACATTGATACGACATATTTCAGGATTTACCTGATAGATCATAAGATGAACGATTCGCTCGACATGACGGCTTACAAAAGCTATACATTTAATTTTTCGGTAGCAGACACCGCAGCTCGTCACAATCGCTTCGAACTGGCAATTGAGCGTATAAACAACAATCCATATCAGTTCACAGTATTTAGCGGGCAAAAGGTATCACAGGGTATACAGCTAAGCTGGAAAACAGCGAATGAACAGGATTATGTGAATTTTGCATTACAAAAGCTTGAAAATGGGGCATACGTTACTATCGATAGTGTGCAGAGTAACGGAGCTGGTATTTATAATTATCTCGATAGTAAACCGTTTACCAATTTA
>JBQCIS010000167.1:0-3288 GCA_051953515.1 Mucilaginibacter sp. | reverse complement strand
TCCAATAATCAGCGCGCTGCATAGAAGGCGTTCCCCCGCTAATCATTGTCACAACGTCTTGCAACGTATGTTCCTCCCATTCTCCCTCAAATCCTGGAAATCTCAAATTCGGAACATTAACGATTGGGGGTGTTTAATTTTTAAGGGTTCGTTTTCTTTGCGCGTAATATTATTCAATAAAAACCTTAAGAAAATCATGATCGAACAGAAAACTATCGCGCAAATTATTGAGCTGTGGAAAGCAGACAAAAAACAGTATGTGAAAAAATCGACCTTTTCGGCTTATACGCTGCTGATCGAGAACCACCTGCAACCGGCTTTTGGAACTAAGCAGAGTTTAGAGGAGGCAGAAGTACAGGCCTTTGTGTTCAGCAAGCTCCAGGAAGGGTTAAGTCAAAAGTCTGTTAAGGACATTTTGATCGTACTAAAAATGGTATTGAAATTCGGCGCAAAAAACAAATGGATCGAATACCTGCCATTTGAAGTACAATTTCCCACCGAACGGGAAAAGCATCAGGTCGAGGTGCTAAGCCGCACTAACCAAAAAAAGGTAATGACCTATGTACAGGAGCATTTCACCTTTAGGAACCTGGGCATCTATGTCTGCCTTAGTGCAGGTGTCCGCATCGGCGAGATTTGCGCCCTGACCTGGGAAGATATTGACGTTGACAATGGTATTATCCATGTTCGCCGCACCATTCAGCGCATTTACACCATCGATGAGGGCACGCGAAAAACCGAATTGTTGATCGATACCCCCAAAACCAAGAACTCCATCCGGGAGATACCTATGAACCGTGACCTGCTCAAAATGCTGAAACCGGTAAAAAGGATCGTCAACAATCAATACTTTGTCCTGACTAATGATGCCAAACCTACAGAACCACGTACCTACCGCAGCTATTACCAGAAATTTATGCAGGGCCTTAATATACCGGTCCTCAAATTTCACGGCCTGCGGCATAGCTTCGCCACCCGCTGCATTGAAAGCAAATGCGACTACAAGACGGTCAGCGTTTTGTTAGGGCACTCCAATATTAGTACAACTTTAAATTTATATGTGCACCCCAACATGGAGCAGAAAAAGAAGTGTATCGAGCAGATGTTCAGGGCAATACGATAATGTTCAAAGCGGCCATACAGTATATGGCCGCTTTGGTTCGCTCAAAAATGGCCACGCTTGGCTGGAGAATAGTAATGTTTAAACGCTAAATAAATGGTACGGGCCAAAAAGGTTTCGAACGCTGTGCATTTAGCCAACTCAAGCCAGTTAGACGGAAAAAACATCATTCGGATAAGTACAATTAAGAAAGCAACGATAACGGCCGTGGTTAACATCGCCTTACAGCGAATGTCCCATAGCTTTTTATAATCATCCATCGTATAGTTTCGCCGCCGTGCCATCTTTCTTAAGACAATTTAAGTTGTTTCTTCAGTTCGTCGATCTTGATATCAAGGTGAGCTAATTCATTTTCCATGTGAGTGATCTCCTGCGATAACTTTTTAACATCTATGACAGGTAATTTACTGCCTGGTGTAAAATAGCGCGCTGTGTTCAGGTTATAGTCGTTCGCGACGATCTCTTCCATAGTAATGAACTTACTGAATGCTTCATCCTGCACGGCGACTTCTTGCTGGGTAAAAAATCTTTTTACACTTTCCACAACCTGGTTAACCGTAGCCGTATTCAGGCCTTCTTTATTGCGGAGCTGATTCGGATAGCTCGCCAGATCCACCATCAGCAATCCTGGTTGCTGCCGTTTTTCCGCTTTGTTTAAACAAAGGATACAAAGAGGGACATTCCAGAAATTAAACAGACCGGCAGGAAGCGCAATGATGGCGCTGATGAGATTATGATCGATTAGATTTTTTCGTATTTGCTCCTCGGCGCCTCCGCGAAAAAGAACACCGGCGATGGAAACCAGGAATGCGGAACCCTTAAGTTTTAAGGAAGCGATCGAATGTAAGATATAGGCATAATCTGCACGGTTGGCCGGGGGTATTCCCAAATCAAAGCGCTTATAGTGGTCATTGGCAGCCCGTTCAGCACCCCAGCCGCTCATACCAAACGGCGGACAACTGATCACTTTGTCAAATTGTTGCAAGTGGCCCTGTTGAATAAAATGAGGGTGGTTTAAAGCATCTCCTATTGCAACATTATCGGGATCCTGACCGTTGATGATCCATTGCATTTTTGCCACACTTAGCGCGGTCATGTTACGCTCCTGGGCAAAAGCGGTTGCTGATGCATAGCTTTGTTGAACCACCTCCATCAGCAAAGCACCGCTACCACAGGCCGGGTCATAGACCGTTTCATCCGGTTCAGCAGCTATGCTATTAAGGCCAGCCAATAATTCCCGTAAACTTTTAGGCACTAAAAAGCTTCCGCTACGCCTCAATTCCGTTTCTGCTAGACTATCCAATAAGCTGCCAAACAGTTCCGAAAAAACCAAGTCATCTTCCTTTAAGCATTTTTGGTCAGTATTGAGCGTGTTAATGAATGACACTAATTCTAAAAGACCCTGCCCGGCGTGTTGGTCAGAGTTCCGGTTAAAGTAACTAAGGTCGGATTGCATAAAAATGCCCAGCAATAACGGATCGTTAAATTCTTCTATTTTTAGGAATGCTTCACCCAGTACCCTTGGTAAGTCATTCTCCATATTGGTCGAAATTAGGTTAGCAAGCCGGCATTCATCCGGGAAATTTAACTGGACGGACCTTTGACCGATCTGTATATTTTTACGATTGTCTTCTAAAAATTTATAAAAAAGTAATTGTAAGAATAAGCTAACAACAAACTCTGTCGCCAAGCTTCCTCTAAAAAAATTAAAGATCTTCCATAAGCGCTCATGGAACATTTTTTGTCGGATGCTCTCTTTATTCATTTTGGCTTCCTTCCTTTACTAATTGCATGAGTTCGTAATCTAATAAGATTTTTCGTTTGGAGGCCAGCTCCTGCAACATCGAGATACGCTGCTGTTCTAGGCGTGCCAGTTCACCGATGGTATGCTGAACCTTCAAAGGTAGACTGGGTATGGACAAACTCTGAAGATCTTTCAAAGCTAGGTTTTGTACGGTAGTACCCCTCTGCATTGCCCGCAAAGCTTCCTGAGCCGCTTCGCACTGTAAATACCAAGCTAAAAATGCGGAACAGGTTTTTGTTTCGTCCGGCCTGATAACTGCAAAGGCGGCAGTGCAAATGTATTTTTCCTGATCAGGCGAAATAAGTTGAGTAACCGTATTCATACTCCCTTTGATCGTGACCAATAGATCATTATCGCGCAATAG
>JBQCIS010000166.1:0-11601 GCA_051953515.1 Mucilaginibacter sp. | reverse complement strand
GCCCATCACCTCACTTACTGACGACCTTGCATTTTCGCAAAATGTAATGGCGGAGGATGACGAGGTTGAAGAAATGCTCGCCGTGATTCAAACTTTTGATCCGCCGGGCGTAGGTGCGCGTACCTTGCAGGAATGTTTGTTAATACAGTTGCGCAAGAAGGATACAACCGACCCGATCATCAAAAAAGCCATACTGGTGGTTGAGAACTATCTGGACGAGTTTACACGTAAGCATTACGACAAGTTGGAGAAATCGCTCAACATGTCGTCGACCGAGTTGCGCGCCGTTGTGAACGAAATATTAAAGCTTAACCCCAAACCGGGCGATACCAACGAGGTAAACACCAAGCAGATGCAGGTGATACCCGATTTCCATATCACCAACAGCGATGGTACGCTTATCCTCACCCTCAACTCAAAAAACGCCCCCGAACTGCGTGTAAGCCGCTCCTACCAGGAGATGTTCCAGCATTATGATAAAGCATCGCAGAAAGATAAAAAACTAAAGGAGGCAGTACAATTCGTAAAGCAAAAGCTCGACTCGGCAAAATGGTTTATTGACGCCATTAAACAGCGCCAGCAAACCCTGCTCAAAACCATGAATGCCATCATGCAATATCAATATGAATTCTTCCTCACCGGCGATGATAAAAACCTTAAGCCGATGATCCTGAAAGATATTGCTGATAAAATTGGCATGGATATATCTACCGTATCGCGTGTGGCCAACTCTAAATATGTACAGACCGAGCATGGCACCTATTTACTGAAATCGTTCTTCTCTGAAGCGATCCAGACAGAGAGTGGTGAAGAGGTGTCTAACAAAGAGGTGAAAAAGATACTGGAAGAGCACATCGGCAAAGAAGATAAGCGCCACCCATTGGCCGACGAGAAACTTACCGAAATACTTAAAGAAAGCGGCTACAACATTGCCCGCCGCACGGTAGCTAAATACCGCGAGCAAATGAATATCCCGGTAGCGAGATTGAGGAAGGAACTTTAAGCCCCCCAGCTCCCTGAAGGGGGAGCAAGTAAAAACCATTCATAAACTATCAGTTCCCCCTTTAGGGGGTTAGGGGGCTAAAACTGATGCTGTGGCGACTGTACCTTATTCTTATTATTCAACATCAGGCTCAACACTATTTCGTGGGTACCGTTACTTACAGTATTTAGTGCCGATGTGGTGATATCATACGAATAACCAACGTTAATTAACGAACTGAGGTTAAAGCCGGCCAGTAAGCCTACCGAATCGTTATGGCGGTATGAACCCCCGATCCAGAATACATCCCTGAACGACACTTTGGCATTTATATCATAAGTAACCGGCACCGGGTTAATCTCTTTAACCATTATTGAGGGCATAAGGGTAAGATCGTCAGACATAAATATCTTATAACCTGCGGTGAAAAAGAAATGCGGAACTGATTTATTCTGGTATAGACTATTAGCTGTGGTGTAATAAAGGTTCTGTGGTAATATCTGCTGCGCCGAAATACCAAAATAGTAGTTGGATGAATAGCCCCATAAACCGGCGCCAAGATCGGGGCTCCACTGGCCTCCTTTGCCGTTATAAATGGCAGGGTCGGTGTATTCAGTAGTAATTTCTGAAGTATTCAGCGCGGTACGGCTTACACCTGCCGCCACACCCAATGCCAGGTTAAAGGTAGCTGATATACCTATATGATAGGCATAAGTAGCATTAAGGTCTGTTTGGGTGATCGGCCCGGCCTTGTCTGTAACCACAGTAAATCCCACACCGTGATGTGGCTCTGCGGCCTGGTAGTATTGCGTATAAGATCTGGCAGCTGCCGGTTCGCCCCCGCCCATTGGAAATGCAGATGCATCGCCATTAATAAAATTATCGCCTATTGGTGTGTTAAATGTTATATAGCTTGTTACGGGAGCGCCTTGTAAGCCTGTCCATTGGCTGCGATACCCCGCCATTACGTTGGTATAGTTTTCAATACCGCTTAACGCCGGATTTAACAGATAGTTATTAAAAACATACTGCGTGTATTGCGGTCGCTGTTGTGCCGAAACAATTCGCACAGTACTGATAAAGATTATAAATAAAAGTAAGGTTCTTCTCATTTATTTAACTATTGCAACCCATCCGGAAATAGCTTTAACGCCATTTTCTAAAATTATTATATAATAATAAGTACCTACAGGTAAATTAACGCCCTTATAAGTGCCATCCCACGGAATTGGGTAACCAATAGACGAATATAGCTTTTCTCCCCATCTGTTGTATATCGCAACTGTACATTTCGGGTAATTTCCCAGTGATTTAATCTCCCACGTATCATTTACTCCATCCCCATTGGGAGTGAACGTGTTTGGGACAATAATGTTTTGTGTAATACCAGTATTTGATGAAGGTTCTACGGTTATGGTAAAGATGAATGGTATACCCGCGCATTTCAAACTATTTCCTGAAGGTTCAGGTACAACCGTCACATTTGCTTTTACCGGGCTGTTTGTGTTGTTTATCGCAGTGAACGGAAGTATATTGCCAGTACCGCTGGCAGGCAGGCCGATAGATGGCGTATCGTTCGTCCAGTCGAATATGGTTGTATTACCGGTAAAAGTGACGACTGACGTTGTGCTGCCGGCAGCAACTATCTGGTCAGCAACGGGGTCAACAGACGGCAACGTATTTACTATGCCTGTTACCGGGATATTCCGGCTTATTGCTCCGCTTGAGGTTAATACGATATTTCCCGATATATTTCCGGTTGGCGCATTAGCTGCCGACCGCACATAAATGGTTACCTCTTGAACGCTCCCTCCTGATTGTGTAGTGACCAGCCTGCTACTATAACCCGCAGTTGCATTAAATGATACCTCAAAACCCAAGGGCGCTGTAATAGTGATATCTCCATTGAGATTCTTACCTGAAACAGTGAATTGACTGATATCCGGATAGGCAGATGCTGAGCCTGTACAAGCGATAATATTTCCGGTTACATTGCCTGCAATTATTGTTGGGGCCAGTGCTGTTGGATCAACTGTAATGGTAAATTTTGCCGGTATGCCGGGGCATTCCGAGCCGGGGGTGATAAAGTTCCCGAGCGATTCAGTACCATTGCCTACAGGGACAGTGGCTGTAACAACGTTATTCAGGATATTAATAACCGATACCGTATTTTCCCCCTGGTTGGTTACATACACATAATTGCCATCCGAAGTAAATGAAACACCTATGGGTTGCACACCCACCTGTATAGTAGATACTTTATAGGTGGCTGTATTGATAATTGAAACGGTACCTGACGATTCATTCGTCACACATAAAGCAGTACCATCCGAATTTATGGCTATACCTTCGGGATTAGTGCCTACCGGTATGACAGCAATTATAGCCCCGGTTGATACATCAATAACAGACACTGTGTTACCACCAGAATTCGTTACATATAATTTTGTCCCGTCGGGACTTATAACAACCTCATAAGGCCCGTTTGCAACGGGAATAGTTGTAGTGTTGCCTTTTGCAAGGTTAATGTCGCTTATGTTATCAGAACCATTCGTAACAAATACATTATTGCCATCAGGACTAACCACAATCCCTATCGGGTAACCACCAACGGCGAAGGTAGATGTAACATTTCCACTTGCTGCATCAATAGCAGACACACTGTTCAAACCAAGATTTACCACATATATAGTTTTCCCGTCCGGGCTTAACGCTATGCCCGTAGGCCCTGAGTCTTTTAGCGGAATAGTGGACATTACTTTATTTGTCAGTGTGCTGATAACGGATATAGAATTATCGAATTGGTTGGTGATGTACACTTTTGTACCATCCGGGCTTACAGCTGTACCAGTAGGACGCTGCCCCACACCTATAGTACCTACAACCGTATTTGAGGTAGTATTAATCACTGAAACCGTATTAGTTTGTTGATTGGTAATATAAGCGTAAGCGATCTGTTGCGGCGTAACAGTTATGGTAGCCGTTACCTTATTATTACTGTTATTAATGGTTGGGAATGATGGTATATTACCCGTACCACTGGCGGGAAGACCGATAGAAGGCATATCATTTGTCCACGTATAGGTATTGCCCGCGCCGGTAAAATTAAGCGCTGTGGTAAATGCACCGGTTGCTAATTCCTGCGCTACGGGTTGCGCCGATACCGTTGGCACGGCATAAATAGTACCCGTAACCGGCACATGACCGTCTGGCGCGCCTGGCGAGTTTAATATTACGTTACCATATATTTTACCCGCCGGGGCAGTAGTCGCCGAGCGTACGTAAACAGGCACATTGTTTATGTTTCCGCCAGACTGCTGAATACTTATACTATTGCTATAACCGTTATTAGGGTCGAGTGACACTTCAAAGTTTGAAGGTGCTGTTACCGTTACATTTGCGGTAAGATCACTGCCTGAAACAGGAAAACTTTCAATACTGGGGTTAACGGACGCCGTTCCCTGGCAAGCCGATATATAGCCGGTTACACCGCCTGGACCTTGACCGGGCGTAGCGCCTGTAGCAAGCGTTGTTTGAGCCTTTACGACTGAAGACAGCAGAACTATAAACAAAACTACTACCGGGAATACCCATTCAGGTCTGCGGGGACACATGTCACTATCAATCAAGCAAATTCAGTACTTGAATATAGCAATTTGTCAAAGATAGTTATAGAATAAATGTAGCATCCGGCTTAAAAAAACTTATCCGGATTTGGTACCAGATTCAGGAACGACTCAATGTTTTCCTCGTAGTGCGATTGGTCAAGTTTATAATAAAATGCACCTTTTTTGGATGATTGTTTGTCTTTTTCAGGCTGTTTTACCAATAATCCTGTCGACAGTAATTTACGGCTGAAGTTACGATCATCGAACTTGGTTTGATAAACGCCTTCATAAAGCGCCTGTAATTGCGGAATGGTAAATTTCTCCGGTAATAACTGGAACAATATGGGATGCAGCGCCGCTTTATACATCAGCTGCTTTTTGGCCAGTTTTACCATTTCGTTATGGTCAAATATCAGGTCGGGCATTTCGTCCAGCAGAAACCACTCGGCATGATATTCATCGCTGATCTGTTTTTCGTACTGATGGATGTCGATCAGGGCAAAATAAGCTATAGAAATTACACGCTCAGCAGGGTCGCGTTCGGGTTTACCAAATACCTGGAACTGATCCATGTATACGTTCTTTAAACCTGTGCGCAGTTCAAGTACGCGGTTCGCGGCATCTTCAGGACTTTCATCAGGCTGTACAAAGCCACCCATCAAGCTCCATCTGTCCTTCTCCGGCTCAATGCTGCGCTGTACCAATAACAATTTTAAATTCCAGCCGTCAAAGCCGAAAATAACGCAATCAGTGGCTACTAAGATCCCTTTGGCCCCGGTATATCTTTGCATAAACAGGTTATAACTTAATTACAATTGTAAGTATTAAAAAGCACAAATTAAAGTGTAAGCACCTATTAATTGTTAAACATACAACAATTATTAACTCACTCTTTTGCCGTGTAAAAGCATATTCACCGCATGGTCGAACGAACCCGCCGGAATGACCTCGCCAGAGTTCACAAAAAATATCTCATCGGCGTTTTCAATGGTATTTAACCTGTGTGCAATAATTACGCGTGTAGTGGTTTCGGGTAACTTATCCAGTATATCGCCGAGCAGCCTCTCAGTAATGGTATCAATATTGGCGGTCGCCTCATCAAGTATCAGCAACTCAGGGTTGCGCAGTACGGCGCGCATAAACGCAATGATCTGTTTTTGGCCCAGGCTGATGCCATCGCCGCTGGTGGTTACCGGCGTATCCAGTCCCTGTTCAAACAGCGCAAGCAAGGCGTCGAGGTTTGCATCGGCTATTGCCTGCTCAAACTGCTCATTGCTGTAATCTTTGTAGGCTTCATTCCCGTACAGGATATTGTCCTTTACCGTACCGGTAAACAGGAACGGCTCCTGCAAGATAAAGCCGATCTTCTGTGTCTTCTCTTCGGGTTGATAGGATCGGAGATCTTTTCCGTTCAATAATATTTCCCCTTGCGATGGATCATACAAACGCGCTATGAGCGATGCGGTGGTAGTTTTACCGCCGCCTGTAGGCCCAACCAACGCATAAGTTTTACCGCGCTCCAGCTTAAAGCTTACGTTGTGCAGTATTTCATGCTCCGGCACATAGCCGAAATGCACATTACGGAATTCTAATAACGATGCGCCTGGCGCTGCCTGACTGCTTTCTACCAGTATAATATTGCTTTCCAGTGCCAGGATTTCCGATACCCTGTCCCAGCTTGCCATAGCGGCCTGGAAGTTGGCCCATAACGATGCCAATTGCCTTAACGGGTTATAGAACAAGGTTACATACATCAGGTAACTCACCAAACCTTTACCAATGTTCATTTGATGACGGCTCATCAGGTAAACGCCCACTATCATTACCATCAGTTGCGCAATGCTGGAGAAAAAGCTGTATACCGGCAGAAATATGTTATTGGCAAGCCCGGCTCGGATAGCTGTGCGATAGTTTTGGCGGTTGGCTTCGTCAAACTTTTTGCGGAAGTAATCTCTACGGTTAAATGCGATGATCACCTTAAAGTTATTGAGGCTTTCCTGTATCTCGGCGCTCATGCCGCCAATACTTTTCAGGTTGATGGCATTCTTTCGTTTCACCCATGCTGATACCAGGAAGGTAAACAGCAGAATGAGTAAACCAGGCGATAAAGCCGCTAAACCCAGCCTGAAATTGATCACCAGCAAACAGATACCCGCGCCTGCCATGGTAGCAATACTGCCGATAAATTGCATTAACGATTGCGAGAAGAACTGGTTGATCTTATCCGTATCATTATTTACACGCGATATCAGGTCGCCGGCTTTATTCTGGTTAAAAAAATCAACCGGTAATTGTTGCAGCTTACTAAAAATGGCGTTGCGAAGGGTGTACAACATGCGCTGGCCTACGCCGCCCATCAGCTTGGTTTGCAGGTAACTGCTCACCAGCGCTGCAAGATACATGGCAAACAGAATACATCCGTTTCCAATAACGCCGTGGTAGTTCTTGGGCACCACATATTTGTCTACCGTAATGCCGATGATCAGCGGGCCAAGCAGGTTGAGCGTAGCATTTGCAAGGATAGCTGCCAATGCCATAAACAGGTTTTTACGCTCATGTTCTATCAGCTGTAAAAGTTTCCTTAACGCAACAAGCGTAGACGTTTTCTGTTGTTTCTCCGAAAGTTTATTCAGGTTATAGTTCATTTTTCGCTTTCGGATATTTATTTAACAATGGTTTCGTAATTACTTGTACTTTGCTGCGAGTTATAGATCTGCACGTATTCGGGGCTGCTGTTCATCAGCTCATCGTGCTTGCCTTCGGCTACAATTTCGCCCTGCATCAGTACAATTATCTTATCATAATGCTCTATAGCGCTGATCTTTTGCGTGACGGATATCAGTGTAAGCCCCGGATAGTTCTTTTGTACATTACCAAGTATCTTCGTCTCCGTTTTATTATCCACGCGGGCTGTAAAATCATCCAGCAATAAAACTTTAGGGTTAACTGCCAGCGCCCTCGCCAGCATAATGCGCTGCTTTTGGCCGCCCGACAGGCTTGAGCCGCGTTCAGACACTACCGTACTCAATTTATCTGGCAAAGAATTGATGAAGTCCCTTAATTCTGCTGTCTCGATAGCTTTTTCCAAGGATTCATCTGTCACAGTATCGCTAAAGGCAATGTTTTCGCGAATGCTCATATTAAAGATGATGCTATCCTGGAAAACAAATCCTACCTGGCTATGGAACGACTCACTATTATATTCATCAATACTCCTTCCATCGAAATATATTTCACCATTGTTAGGTTTTATCAAGCCGGTAAGCAGATACAACAGTTGGGTTTTACCCGCCGCTGTCGGTCCGATAATGGCAATCTTTTCACCTGCATTTACCCTGAAGGAAATTTCTTTTAGAGCCGGTTTCTGACCGTATATGATCGATACATCCTTCATCTCAACCTCACCTTTCAACAGATCTTTAATCGTACCGGTTTCCGGCAGATCGGGACTGTTCAGTACACCAAAAATGCGCTGGTATGATGCCGTAGCCTGCGCAATGATATTGCTCATAAAACCGATGATGAGTATCGGGAATATGAGCATAGACAGGTAACTGTTAAACTGCGTAAAATCGCCCAAAGTCATTCTGCCCGTAATGTAATAATGTCCGCCTAACATCAGAATGCTTAAAGTTGCCATATTGGCGGTAAACGTGATGACGGGAATAAGCCCGGCAAACATGTTCAATATACGGAGGCCATATCCCCGGGCTTTGGTATTAGCCTCCATAAACTTAGCATATTCCAGTTGCTGCGAGTTAATAACACGTATCAACGCCGAGCCGAGGATGCTTTCGTTAATGACCTTGTTGAGCCAGTCGATCACCGCGCGGCTTTCCTTAAACAGTACACGCACTTTTTTTAGCACATAAAAGAAAGTCCCGCCTATTACCGGGATAATGGCTATTACACACAGCGCAAGCCGCCAGTTAATAGTGAGCAGCAAAACACTTGCGCCAATGATGATAAACAGCGATGATACAATTGACACCACCGCCTGCGAAACAAACATTTTTATCGAGTCTACATCGGCAGTAAGATTGGTGAGCAGTTTGTTGGGATTCGCCCTTTCGACAAACGAATAGCTTTGTTTTGATATTTTATCCGAAAGATGGCTGCGCAGATCGCGGGCCACTTTTTCTGAAGCATAGGTTTGCACCACGCTTTGCAAATAGCTGAATATAAAGATAACTACCACCGCCGATGCGAAAACCACGGCAAAGCGGTTATAAACGAAATGCCCGTGCGTGTAATCATCAATGGCCGTACCGATTTGCCTAGGCAACAACAGGTTAAGGCCATTGCTTAACAAGGCAAAAACTATCAATAATACCACCAGCCCGTAATACGGCTTTAGCAGGCTAAAAATGCCTGGTGGTTTGGCTGTATCGGGTGTCCCTTGTTTGTTGTTGTTTTCCATTTAGTATTCAGCGTGATAGCCTAATAGATTTAATGCCGCAGCAAAATTAGCAAAGCATCTTTACTTGTACAGACGTCTGATCGTTAAAAACATTCTAATTTTCTTCAGAAATCGTGCCTGTTAGCACGGAGTCAAATATATTACTATTACCCACAACCAATTTGTTTAGTAACAAAAGCGGCTATAGGCCTGCCGGAAAACCGGGCCGGAAGTATGGCCCAGGGGTGGAAGGTTTTTTCCGGCTCGATCTTTTTGTTTCTTTTTGTATCAAGAGAAAAGTAACAGCCTCAGCGGCAATTGAGCGCTGGAGGCGATAGGTAACGAACTTTACATCGCAACCCATCGCACAGAGATTGCCACGTCGTTGCGCTCGCAAAATCCTGCTTACTCAATGACGCGGTTTATAATATTATTTTACTCCTGCCGCAACCGATGACGATTTCCGCACTACCAATTCCGTATTAAGCGTTACCTTTTCGCTCTCGCGATTATGCGCCGGTGAGTTCATTTTGTTTAATAAAATGGTGATCACCTTATCGGCTATCTCTTCGATCGGTTGAGCGATAGCAGTAATAGAAGGCGAGTACAACTCAAATACATCGTAATCATCAAACGATATCACTGCAATATCTTCCGGAACGCGTAAGCCTTTATCGCTGATCACTTTCAAGCCGCAAACACCAATACGGTTGGTGCCGAATAATATAGCATCGAAATGCTTGTCTTTCAGAAATTCTGCAATCGGTTTAATGATCTCTTTTGCTTCCTGGTTGAATACTACCTCTTTTACGTGCGGCTGTAAGCCGTTTTCGGCCAATGCTTTGTTGTAACCATCCAAACGCGCCTGCATTTGTGTTTGGTGCGAAGCGAAGGTTATGAAAGCGATGTTTTTATAACCGTGATCGATAAAATATTTGGTGGCGTTGTATGTAGCGTGCTGGTTATCTATCACTACATAGCTTGAATCAACTTCGGGATAATAACGGTCAAACAACACTACTGGCAGACCATCCTTAATCAGCCCGCTAATTTCTTCCTCAACACCAACCGGCGGCGCTATAATATAACCATCAACATGCCTGTCGCGGAACATCGCAATCAACTCCTTCGTTTTTTCGGCATCGTTGTCGGTACTGCAATAAATGATCTTATAACCGTTCTTATAAGCGCGGTCTTCAATGTATCTTGCTATGTTGGCAAAAAAATGGTCGGAAATATTTTCAACCATTAAACCAATAATGTTCGATTTTCCCGTACGAAGGCTTTTTGCGAGTGAGTTGGGTTTGTAACCTACTTCTTCAACAAATTTCAGTACTTTTTCAACCAGCTCTTCGCTTATTCTTTTTTCCTTGGCGCGGCCATTCAGAATAAACGACACTGTGGTTTTTGATATGTTCAACTCGTTGGCAATGTCAACTATTGAGAGTTTTTTCTTGATCATTTAGGGTTATCGTGTTAAAAATATAAGGTTTCCGGATCGTATATAAAATCTAAATATAAACTCCTGCTCACTCAATTATAGGTAAATCAAGTAAAACCAAAGTTCTATTCAAAATTTTACTACATTTTTTGTTAGTGTTTTATCGGTAAAATTGGCTTCAAATGCATGAATGTTCAAGCATACTAATTTATAAAAATCATGCGAAACAAATATAGAAAATCGATTAACTAAACCAATATTTATTAATTTAAAATATACCTGCTATGGTTATTATTCGGTAACGGGAAACGCCGAAATACGGAGCCTTGCACCGCCCATAGGTACCAATGTTAAAGTCGATATTTTTTCATTACTCTGCACCGGGCTTTGCGGTAATACGCCGCACAATCCTGTCGCATCTATCGTCCAGGCCGGTATCTGTTTTCCCTTTGCTACAAGCAGTATTGGTGCATTGGCATTGGTGAACGGGTTATTATTCTTTGGCCAGGGCCGCTTTATGATAGCAAACGACTTTTCGGGGTGCTTTTCATCCACCAGCAGGCCATAATTCCACGGCGATGCGGCATAAATATCGTATGCAGGCCATTTTGCTGGATCGGCGCTTTTTTGCCAGCCCGAATCGCCTTCCGCACTGGTTCGGCTATCCTGCTTTACGTAATTCTCTGCTATCTTTAGCGAGAAGGTCAACGGGCCGTAATTTACGCTCACACTATTCTTGTTTTCCTGCCATTCTCTAATGCTGATCTGCATTGGCAAATGCAAAGCCACCTTATCGCCGTTTTTCCATTTGTTGCTGATCATAATATAACCACCGGCCTCAGTATTTACCGAGATAGGTTTCCCGTTTACACTTACCGATGCGTATTTGCACCATGCGGGTACACGCAGGTACAACGGAAAAGAAACTGGTTTTATGGTGTTAACCGTAAAATTAACTTTATCATTAAACGGATAATAAGTATTCTCAACAATCTTCACCGCGGTACCGTCACCTACTTTAGCGGTAACCTCTCCTGCCGAATACAGTTGAGCAGCCAAACCGTTATCGGCTGTCGACATCCAGATATTCTAGAGGTAATAAACCCAACCGGCCGAGTGGTTGTGCTGACAAAAGCTACTACTAAAGGGGTTCATCATTAAAAACGGCCCT
>JBQCIS010000165.1:0-6449 GCA_051953515.1 Mucilaginibacter sp. | reverse complement strand
ACTTACCCTTAAAGAGAATGTAGGTTTAATGAAGGATGTTTCTGACCCGGTACCCCGTTTAGGCATCAAAAAGTTTAACTGGTGGAGCGAAGCTTTGCACGGTTACGCAAACCAGGGGCCGGTTACCGTTTTTCCGGAACCTATAGGCATGGCCGCTTCTTTTAATGATGATATGGTTTTTCACGTATTTGACGCTGTATCTGACGAGGCACGGGCGAAGAACAACGATTACAGGAAAAAGGGCGAAAGCCAGCGTTTCCACGATCTTTCTGTTTGGACCCCTAACGTAAACATATTCCGTGATCCGCGCTGGGGACGGGGCCAGGAAACCTATGGCGAGGACCCTTACCTTACCTCCCGAATGGGCGTGTCTGTAGTAAAAGGCCTGCAAGGGCCTGCCGATGCCCGCTACCGTAAACTATTGGCCTGTGCCAAACATTATGCCGTACACTCGGGCCCCGAATGGAGCCGGCACGAAATGAATGTTAATGACCTGGAGCCCCGCGACCTTTGGGAAACCTATCTGCCCGCATTTAAAGCATTGGTAACTGAAGCTGATGTAAGGGAGGTAATGTGCGCCTACCAACGCCTGGACGACGAGCCTTGCTGTGGGAACTCCCGTTTGCTGAGCCAGATATTACGTGGAGACTGGGGCTTTAAATACCTCGTTGTTTCTGACTGCGGAGCTATAACCGATTTTTACCGTACACATCATTCCTCTTCAGATGCTACCCATGCATCGGCTAAGGCAGTACTTTCGGGCACGGATGTGGAATGTGCAGGGTATGCTTTTGACAAGATACCCGATGCCGTTGCACGGGGGCTGATAAAGGAAAAGGATATTGATGTTAGCGTGGTTAGACTGATGACGCAGCGCTTTGAATTAGGTGAAATGGACAAAGATGAGTTAGTGCCGTGGACCAAAATTCCATTAAGTGTGGTAAACTCTACTGAACATCAGAAACTCGCGCTTGATATGGCCCACGAGACGATGACCCTGCTGCAAAACAATAACAACATCCTGCCGCTCAATAAAAACATCCACAAAATTGCAATAATAGGCCCTAATGCTGATGATTCGCAGATGCTATGGGGTAACTATAATGGCACCCCTGCCCGCACTGTAAATATCCTGGAAGGCATAAAATCTAAACTGTCTCCCGATCAGATCATCTACGACAAAGCCTGCGATTTGACCGACGATAAAGTGACCGAAACTGTAATACCTGAAAGCAGTTTTGACGGCAAGGCGGGTATCAGGGCAACCTACTGGAACAATCGTAATATGGATGGCGCCCCGGCAGCTACCGATCAGATCACCACGCCGATTGCCATGACCACCCTCGGCGCACACCAGTTTGCACAGGGCGTTAATACTGAAAACTTTTCTGCCAGGTATGAAACCACTTACAAGCCATCTTTTAGCGGCCAGATCGTTTTCAAACTGGAAGCTACCGGCTCTGCAGAAATTCTGGTGGATGGCAAGAGTGTACTGCGCAACGGCGGCTGGCGCTCATTACCAGCTAAAGCCACATTTGAGGTGGAGGCCGGTAAGACCTACAACATCGAGGTGCACTATCGCCAGTTAAACAATTGGGCAGCCAACCTTGGCTTTAACTTTGGCAAAGAAACACCTGTTACTTATGATGCCCTGATTAATAAGGTAAAAGACGCTGATGTGGTAGTGTTTGCGGGGGGCATATCACCTAAACTTGAGGGTGAAGAAATGCCGGTACAACTACCAGGCTTTAAAGGCGGCGACCGCACAGATATTGAACTTCCCGCCGTGCAGCGTAACTGTATTGAAGCGTTGAAAAAAGCCGGAAAAAAGGTAGTTTTAGTTAATTGCTCTGGCTCAGCCATTGCCCTGGTACCCGAGACCCAAAACTGCGAAGCTATATTACAAGCCTGGTATGGCGGCGAGTATGGCGGCCAGGCCGTAGCTGACGTATTGTTTGGCGACTACAACCCCACCGGTCACTTACCTGTTACCTTCTATAAAAGTCTGAAGCAACTTCCTGAGTTTACTGATTACCACATGAAAGGGCGCACCTATCGCTACATGACGGAAACACCTTTATTTCCATTTGGCTTTGGGTTAAGCTATACCACCTTTAGCATTGGTAGCGCAAACCTGAGTAAAACCACCTTAACCACCAAAGAAACCATCCAGGTGAGTGTGCCAATTACCAATACCGGTAAACGCGATGGTGCAGAAGTTATTCAACTTTATGTTCACAAACTCAACGACCCGGATGGGCCGGTTAAAACCTTGCGGGCATTTAAACGGGTTCCGGTAGCGGCCGGCAAAACAGTCCTGGCCTCATTGAGTCTTTCGCCAAAAGCATTTGAATTTTATGATAACGACAATTACGAGGTGCATGTTACGCCAGGAGAATACGAATTATTTTATGGCACGAGCTCTGCTGAAAGTGATCTGAAATCGGTAAAGGTTATTATCAAATAGTAATATTATTAATAGGTGCTATTAGCGCATCATTTAAATTAGTACCGGGTGGTTTTCAGCTATGTTGGCAACCGGCAGTTTATCCGCAAACATAGCTCTACTCTATATAAAAACGTCAAGGGCATAAAAGCGAACCGAATTGTCAGCTTTTTAGCGGTTCGCTTGCCCTTGACATTTTACCAGGCTAAGTACTTTTTGAATAACTGAATAAGGCAGATAAAAATATCCATGATCGCCAATAGATATATTCCGTGAGTTCTGGCAATAAATACACCTGGTATGGCTCACTACTATCATTAAACGTATAGTGAAACGATTATCATTATCGAATTCAAATTAACCTGATTGAGACGATTAACTAATTAATATTTGTGATTTTTTAGGACAACAAAAGGGTAAATCATTAATGTTTTAATAAACTCAGTCTTTCACCACGCATAACCTTATCTTTGCCAAAAATTCAATATGACAGAGCTACCCCCTTGCCCATTATGCAAATCGGCCTATACTTATGAAATGAATGACCTGTTGGTTTGCCCTGAATGCGGTCATGAATGGAGTGTAGAAGAAGAGCATACCGCGAATGAGCAGTTTATTGTAAAAGATGCCAACGGCAATATTTTACAAGATGGCGATTCGGTAGTCGTTATAAAAAATCTCCCGGTAAAAGGTTCATCTCAAAACATCAAGGCCGGAACCAAGGTTAAAAACATCCGTTTAGTAGACAGCGACCATAATATCGACTGCAAGGTAGATGGCTTTGGCGCCATGGCGCTTAAATCTGAATTCGTAAAAAAAGCATAAGTACTACCGGAGAATGTTTAACCGGCTTAAAACCGCTGGTTTTGTATCTTAGCCAAAATGGTAAACGAATATCAGCTGATACTGGATAATATTTGCAGGTACATTAACCTGACGGACGAAGAAAAGCAAGTTTTTATCGCTTTACTAACCAGGCGCAGTTTGAAGCGGGGAGAATTCCTGTTGACTGAGGGAATGGTTTGCCGGTATTCGGCTTTTGTTTTATCAGGTTGCTTATTCGGTTACAGTGTAGACCGTGAAGCGAACGAGCACATTATCAGCTTTGCCCCCGCTGATTGGTGGATTGCCGACATGTACAGTCTTATCAGTCAGAAACCCGGCACTATGAATATCCGCGCGCATGAAGCTTCGGAAATTTTGCTGCTGAGCCGAACCGACCAGGAAAAGCTGTTTATTGCTATTCCGAAGTTTGAACGTTTTTTCCGTATACTAACAGAAAAGTCGCTGGTAGCTAACCAGCAGCGATTGATCGACAACCTAAGTCTTACCGCCGAAGAGCGTTATAAAAATTTCACCCTCCGTTATCCCGCGTTGGTACATCACCTGCCGCAAAAACAAATAGCGGCCTATATAGGTGTAACGCCTGAGTTCTTCAGCAAAATGAAAAGCAGGCTGCTCTAATCATCGCTTTATTTCTTAATCTACATTAAGTGCCTGCGGAATTTAACGCCGTAAATTTGTATCACTAATCAATAAGGAGTACAATAAATAAAATGGCACAAACAGTTTTGCATAAAGCAGCAACCCGCGGACACGCTGATCACGGCTGGTTAAAAAGTCACCACACTTTCAGCTTTGCAAATTATTATAACCCTGAAAGAATACATTTTGGTGCATTAAGGGTATTGAATGACGACAGTGTTGACGGCGGAATGGGCTTTGGCAAGCACCCGCATGACAATATGGAGATCATCTCTATCCCGCTGGAAGGTGACCTGGAGCACCGCGACAGCATGAATAATGTTGCCGTTATTAAAAACGGCGATATACAGGTAATGAGCGCTGGTACGGGCATTTACCACAGCGAATACAATAAGGATACCAATAAGCCTGTAAAATTTTTGCAGATATGGGTATTCCCTAACAAGCGCAACGTAAAGCCAAGGTATGACCAGCTTACCTTACAAACCGAAGACCGTCATAACAAACTGCAACAGGTATTGTCGCCTAATCCTGACGATGCCGGTGTGTGGATCTATCAAGATGCCTGGTTTAACCTGGGTAAATTTGATAAAGGCCTCAGCACCAATTATCAGTTACACAAACCCGGCAATGGTGTATATGTATTTGTTTTAAAAGGCGATGTAAAGATCAACGAGCAACTATTGAATACACGCGATGGTTATGGTATATGGGATACAGACGCATTTGACATTACCGCTGAAACCGATGCCGAATTTTTGCTGATGGAAGTCCCTATGGAAATTTAATATTCGATGGAAAAGACTGAAATATTGGTGGTTTGCCGCCATCCCGAAATACTGGCTACCATTGTAAGGCTTATTAACAACAGGCCTGAATGGAAAGCTACCGGCTGCGAAACAGACGAGCAGGCCATTAATGTTTTCAATAACAGTAATTATAAGCTGGTACTGATCGGCGCAGGTGTAACTCAAGAATCAGAGTTACACCTGCGCCAGTCTTTTATGGCACATAATCCGCAGGCAAAGATCGTTCAGCACTACGGAGGCGGCAGCGGTTTGCTGTTTGCCGAAATCTATGGTGCTTTAGGTATAAATTAGGTATTCCCGGCATCTCAGGGACAAAAAATACAATATCTGAATAAAATAAGTTAAATAAATGTTAAACCGGCTTAAATTAGCCAGGTGTGGACTTGCAAAGTTGCTTTATAATATTATATTTGTCAAAGTTTACTGGTCAGGAATTAGCCGGCAAACAAGGGTTAATTTGTTTTGTTAAGCACTCCGAAGATGAACCCACTCGAACTTTCTAAAATTGCGGATCTGGGCGCTGCAGTAGCGCTACTGATCAAAAACGAACTCGGCACTGACGGAACCGTTAAAACCGTCGCCAACCAAATCGTTGTCTCTTTATCCCGTTTCCAGATCGAGCACCATTTAGGCAATGTGCTCCAGCAGATCTATCGGTCGGTCGACCAGCATTTCCCTGTCCGAAAGGAACACCTGTCGCTGATTATCCGCGATGCTGAAGGCGTTTACGAGAACTCCTTTAAGATCTGGAAATCGGCTTAACCGGCATTATTGTATAGCGCCCGGATGGTTCTGAAAGTGCCATACCTTCAGCTCGAACATTTCGGCGATCTTTGTTGCGCGCCATCTGGCTTCTTCGGCTTTTTCGCCGGTAAATAATTCGTCGAGCGTTTGGGTGAATAAAGCTACCCAGCGTTCAAAATGTTTATGTTCCACCGGTAGTGTGGCATGCGGCGGAAAAGGCCGTCCGGTATAGCTATGTTCGCCCAATAAGGTAGTTTGCCAGAAGGTATACATCTTTTCAAGGTGCACAGGCCAGCGGTCTTTAATACGCTCATCAAATACCGGCCCCAACAGTGCATCCGCGCGCACCTTACTATAAAAAGTATCCACCAATAACTTCACATCATCCAGGTGGGCAATCTGTCTTTTACCTTCCATTTTGCAAAAATAAGCAACAATCCGGTTTGGCGGGTAAGATGAGCGTCAAATGTAGCACCGATATTATTGATACATCAGGCAGGCTTCGTCCGGAGATAAAAATATCCCAGCACATACAGGCAAATAAGCCCCAGCAAAGCGCCACCGGTTACATCGGTGAACCAATGTGCACCAAGGTAAACGCGGGATAAGGGTATGAGCAGTATGAGCAATAAGCATAAGCCGCTCACTAATAAACGTACCGGTTTAGGTATGGTGTGCCGGTTATACATTACCAATATAATAAAACCAAAAAATGCGGTATAAAAGATCACATGACCGCTCGGGAAACTTTTCTGCGCGGTTTTCTCCAGCACATGCACCCAGGGCGCACCGGGCCGTGGACGGTTAACCGCAAACTTGGTCACTGTACTCGCCAGCCCGGACAGTGAAGACAGCACGGTAAACAGCGCTTCTCTTTTATAGCGGAATAGCAAAAAAACTAAAGCAACTCCGGCAACAACATAGATCGAATTTGGCATATATCCCGCCCAGCTCAAATCATGCAT
>JBQCIS010000164.1:0-4987 GCA_051953515.1 Mucilaginibacter sp. | reverse complement strand
ATCATCTTCCTTACCGATGGAAAACCGTTTGATCTGTTGGTTTTAACTAAAGTTGTCATAACGTTGATGTTTTTATTTGGTTCAAAATTCTTTTATCCGTTATATATATCACATGACCGATATCAAAGGCAAAAATGATGTTTGTCAGAAACAGGTTTGCCGGTTACATAATTAGCTCCTGCGGTTTTCCGGCGGGAAATAGTGTTACGGACTTCTCTGGCTGAAGAATAACAGGTTCTACTCCAAGTGTGTCTTTTACCTTAATGCGTAAGGCTTCCATTGCACAAGGTTCGCCATGTACAAGAAATACCTTTTTTGGCATTTTTTTGAAGTTTTTAAGCCAGCGTAGTAGTTCAGATTGATCCGCATGTGCCGAAAATGCGTCAATTTGCTCAATGTGTGCTTCAACAGGGTAGTAAGAGCCATGCATCTTGATTTCGTTTACACGGTTAAATAAAGCCCGCCCGCGTGTACCCTCAGCCTGAAAGCCAACTAATAATATGGTGTTTCGCGGATCTGGCAGGTAATGTTTAAGATATTCCAAAACACGGCCGCCCGTTAGCATTCCACTTGCTGCAAGAACAATTTTACAGCAATGCTTATGAATGATCCTTTTCGTGCCTTCGGAATGTTCATTGATAATGATGGTTTTACCAAGGTTCTCCGTATTGACAGGATCAATGTTTAGCCATTCAGGGTAATGCGTGGTGGTACGGCGTGCGCTTTCAGCCATTGGACTGTCCAGGTATATAGGAAGGTCTTCGGGTATTTCTTTTTGTAATTTTAGTTGCTCAAGTCGGTAGATCAGTTCCTGCGCCCTTCCTATAGCAAAGGAAGGAATCAATATATTGCCGTTTCTTTCCAACGCTGCGTTGATAGCAAATGCCAGTCGTTCATCCACATTGTAGTCCTCATGCAGACGGTCGCCATAGGTTGACTCCATCACGACTACATCTGCAGCAACATCATTTTGAGGCGGCTTAATAAATTCTGAATAAAAACGGCCAATATCGCCTGAAAAGAATATTTTTTTGCCACAAACTTCTATCAATACCGAGCAGGCGCCAATAATATGCCCGGCCGGAAGAAGGCGGAAATGTATCTGTTCGTTCAGTTGCAGGTCTGTATTCACTTCGCAGCGAGCAAAATGTGGCAGGCATGCTTCAACGTCTTCAGAATCATACAAAGGCTTAGCCGGCCGGTGTTTGCTATAGCCGTGCCGGTTAGCTTTTTCGGCATCTTCTTCTTGTAATTTTGCACTATCACGAAGCACCAGCTCTGTTAATTCTTCAGTAGGTGCGCTCATATATACTTTGCCATTGTAACCATTTTTGAAAAGCAAAGGCAGGTAACCACAATGGTCGAGGTGTGCGTGGGTTAATATCACCGCATCAATAGTTCCCGGGTCGACAGGTAAAGGAGCCCAATTTTTTTCGCGTAGCGATTTTAAGCCCTGAAACAGGCCGCAATCAATCATTAGGGTGAATGTGGGCGTCCGTAACAGGTACTTGGAACCAGTCACGGTTCCAGCGCCGCCTAAGGCTTGTAATGTTATACCTCCAGCAGGTATATTGATAGCATCAATGGTGTTCATATGCGGATAATTGAGATGGTAAGACGATAATTGGCTGATCTTGATCGGCAGTCTCTTTTTTGGTAACACTATTTTCAAATATTTTGGCAAACAGAGATAAATGATGATGCGTAAGCGCCAGCAGTGCATCTTCTTTTTCGCAAAGGTGTTTTAACCGGACAGGTATATTATCCGCATAGGCTGTTTTGTAGGTGAGGCCGGTATAATCAATTTTCATCAACTGATCTATAAACTGCGAGCGGCGGATTTCATCATCATGCTCATCGCTTTTTTTAATATGGATTACCTCAATCTGATAATGCAGAAACCTGCCGATTTTTGTTAACCAATGCAGCGCCTCAACATCCGCCTCGTGGAAAGCCGTGGCAAAAATGATTTTGCGGTACTGCAAAAGATTCGTGTTCCCGGGTATGACCCAAACAGGTCGTTTAGCAATATCAACCACGGTGTTAATATTCATTTCGTGGACATAAATATTCCCTTCATGTATCATTGCTCCCATAATCACCATGGCAACCGGGTACCTGCGACATAATTCTTCTACGCTCATTCCCAATTCGTCATCATTGATTATATGATGAATAATCGGTTGGTAAGCATCCGGGTTACGCCGGCTGAGCGCCTCCAAACCTTCGGTAAGCGCCTGCATATTAACTTTGCTATGATGGTGACGTACTAAAAAATCTTCCACATCCCAGCCTGCACCAATCGCTGAAGGCAATTCCTGATGTTTTATATATGAATTGAACAATACCAAATCCAGTCGCATGCTTTGGGCCAGTAGTAGGGCCGACTCGGCAGCTGCGGTGCTGTTGGGTGAAAAATCGGTAAGCAACAGAATCGTTTTCATATTCCCAAAACTGGCAGCCTTTTACGTATTGATAAATGACTGCCATCAACAAGGGTGTTGACATTCGTCATTTTCGTTTGGGAGAGGTATAAAGAGATTTGATATTAAAAACAAACAGCTTATGTTGGGTAAACTAAGTGATAGGGAAACAAGGCAACTGCTGGAAAGTCATCATATAGGTCGTATTGGCTGTTGCAATAATAACATGCCTTATGTAGTACCGGTTAATTACGCCTATGAAAACGGAATAATTTATTGTCATTCTGGCGATGGGATGAAAATTCGACTGATGCGCAATAATCCAAACATTTGTTTTCAGGTAGATAATATTCAGGATATGCTTAACTGGAAAAGCGTGATCGCGCTTGGAAAATTCGAAGAGATTACCGAGATGGTAGAAAAAGAAACAGTGTTGCAAAAGCTGATTGATAAGATTTCGCCTTATCTGAAAGATAGTGACAGTCATCCTTCTCACGGCATCACCGCCGCTGACAGCGATATTGGCAATGGGGTAGAATTGGTATTATACAAATTGGTGCTCCATGAAATTACCGGCCGCTTTGAAAGCCATGAGAAAACTGATAAGCCGCATACTGCCGGATGACAACGGTCATTCCTGTGCCGGGATTCAATATTTTCTTTTGCAATATAATTTACTTATTAAAAGAAAATAACATGAGAACAGATGAACAAGTCCAGCAGGATGTGATGGACGAACTAAAATGGGAACCGCTGCTTAATGCAGCACAGATTGGTGTGGCCGCTAAGAACGGCGTTGTTACCTTAAGCGGTATTGTAGATACTTATGGGAAAAAGCTGATTGCCGAACGTGCGGCCAAGCGTGTTGCAGGAGTAAAAGCTGTAGCAGAAGACATACAGGTAGGCGTATCATCTATCTATAAGCGTACAGATGCAGAAATCGCCGCAGCTATTCTTGACGCGCTGAAATGGAATACTGCTGTACAGGATGAGAAGATCAGGATCAAGGTAGAAAATGGTGACGTAAAATTAGAGGGCGAGTGCGATTGGGAGTTTCAACGCAGCAGCGCACGCACAGCCATTGAAAACCTGGCCGGGGTGCGTTCAGTTATGAACCTCATCGCCGTGGTGCCTAAAGTAAAAGCCGAGGATGTGGAAAAGAAAATTGCTGCAGCCTTACAACGCCATGCCAGCCTTGATGCAAACAAGATTAGTGTGCAGGCGCAGGGTGGTAATGTAACGTTAAACGGAACGGTACGCTCATTTACTGAAAAACAAGATGTTGAAAATGCTGCCTGGTTGGCGCCTGGTGTAATTAATGTAAAGAGCAACATCGAAGTTGAAGACCTGGAATTTGCCTACTAAGGGTAAATACAGTCTGTTTTTTGCCCCTGCAATTTTGCAGGGGCTTTATTGCAAAACCATTATGGAAGAGCCGCAGTTTAAAAACCTCTACCTGCTTCATTCGCAGTTTGCAGCGGAACTTAAGACGTTAGTTAACGGCTTTCTTGTGCATCTGGGCAGAAAACGTTACGCTGACGGCACTCTTATGGCACAATGGCTATTTGCATTGACCTGCTATCTGTTGCCTTTGGCGATGATGTTTACAATGCACAGTGTTTTTATATGGATATTGGCGATTTGCAGTGGAGCAGGTGCAGCACTTTTAACATTTTCGTTGGCCCAAACCGGGGCACATGCAGGAATATATAAGCATAAATGGTTTAACGAATTACAGCTGTTTTCTGCTTATTTAATAGGGCGGCCACAGTATTACTGGTTAATTGGGCATGCTTATTTGCACCATTATTATACAAATGTGCCAGAATTTGACCGGGATACGTCATGTTTCGGGCTGATACGTTCTTATAAAGGAGTAATTTACAAGCCATGGCACAGGTTTCAGCATTATTACGCATGGTTTCTTTATGCGGTTCAGCCACTGTTGCTTTTCTTTGCAGACTTTTATTTGATATTCAGGTATGCACGATATATGATATCCCGTCGTAATGAAGTAGGCTCGTTTGCTTTACTGTTGGATCTCCTGCTGTCGAAAATTATTTATTTGGTAGCATTTATCTGGTTACCGGTGTCTGTTTTTCATTTCAGTATTGGAATAATGCTACTCGCATTGGCATTGATCAATATAACAGCCGGTATACTCATATTTCCCATTGTTGCGGGTTGTCATCAGTTTGAAGGTAGTGAATTTCTGGTGCGTTATCATGGCAAATTAGATGCTGAGCCGCAAGTTCACCAACTGTCTGCCACACGCGGATTTTCTCATAACAACAAATGGCTCACCTGGCTAACCGCCGGCATTAATTTTCATACAGAGCACCACCTGTTTCCTGACTTGCCTTTTGTGCATTATCCGGCTGTATCCTTGATTATTGAAAAAGAAGCGCACGATCACGGGTTTAAGTATCATTATCAATCAACTTACCGGCAGTTGCTTATATCGCACTATCATTATCTGAAAGCTATGAGCCACAGGCCGGCAGTTGATCATCGATATGATGAACAGTTTCGCGGCCATTACTTTAAACGAAGAATAGTATGAG
>JBQCIS010000163.1:0-22810 GCA_051953515.1 Mucilaginibacter sp. | reverse complement strand
AATAAGCGCCATTTTGTGGTTTTTTAATTCCGTATCGTACATATTGGCAATGGCATAATAGGTCATGGCATCGGGTTTAAACTGTAACGACTTCTGGTAAGCCAACTCCGCATGGCTATAACTTTTGATGGTTTCATAGGTGTCAGCAAGAGAATTGTAATACTGACTTGTATTAGGTGAAATACCAGCGTCGATAGTCTTTTGAAACCATTTTATCGCATTGAGGTAATCTTTTAACTTTTTGTAGCTTACCGCTGTATAATAACAAACGGTTTCGTCATGGTTCAGCGCGTCTATTTGCGCAAACGTTTCCAGTGCACATTGATAATTGCTCATATTGAAGTAGGAGATACCCAGTCGCGTAAGTACAATCGGCGATTGATCGCCAAGCGTTAATATCTTTTCGCAGCAGTTTGCTGCTTCGGGCCATTTCTTTTGTGTGTAAAGCAGTTTTGCAAGGCTTTCCAGCAATACCAGATTTTCAGGGTCAGCTTTTACAGCAGTATCTAATATTTTTTCGGCAGAGGGATATAGTTTAAGGTTGATGAGCAAGTCGCTGAAGTCCGAGGCTACATCAGCATCTACCGGGTTTAACTTATTTGCCTTTGCGAGGTTATTCATTTCACATACCAGGTCGGCCCTGTCATGACAGATGCCTGCCAGTTGTTTATATACTAAAAAATTGGTGCTGTCGTGTTTTAATATTTGTTTGTAATACACTTCGGCTTTTGCCTTATTCCCCCGGCTCATGTTAATACTGCCAAGACTGTACAAAACCGATGTGCTGGTTGAATCAAGCGCATAAACGCGTTCGTAATAGGCTTCAGCTTCCGGCAATTTACCCTGCATTTGCGAACAATAGGCGAGTGCCTTTAATATTTTAACATCATTTATAGGTTCGGGGTAGGCTTTTTTGAGGTATTCGGCTGCTTTATCAAACCGTTGGGTCTGATAGTAATCAAGCAACAGGGCATTGTCTTGTTGAGTGGGTTGTTGTGCCAGCACAGTTGTGGTAAGTATTAAAAAGGAGATGCATAACAGATAATATTTCATTTAACTAAAAGATTAGTTTATTTAAACTAAGTTATTAGTTATTTATGGTGTTTGCAAATTTTTAAACAAAATGGCGGAGTAGGGGTTGTACAATTACAACTTAAAATTTGAAATACTATGGATAAGATAAGGAAATTTGAGCTGATGGAAAAGATAGTACATGAACTGGAAGACCTGAAAAACAGTCAGCAAGCCATCATTCAGAAACTTACTAAAATTGAAGTAGATAATATTGATTTGGGCGACAAACGGCTGGAAAAGGATCTGCCCGACATGCATCAGCGCGTATCGGAAAATCTGGACACTATTGCCGCAATTTTAGAAGATTTTGCCACCCAAACAGACCAGTTCAACAACCAGAACAACATTGCAGCCTTACGCGAACAGGAAGCAATGGCAAAACACTAATTTCAAACTAAACTGTTTATGTTTTTGGGCCTGCAAGGTTAATGATCTTGCAGGCTTTATTGTTGGTGAGATTCTTTTTTTAGATAATTAATCTCTTTTGATAAAATATTATCCAAATCAGCTTTGCTCAAGGTGATTTCTTGGAATTGTTCTGATAATACTTCTAAGGTATTGTCCTTGTATGTTATAATAAAATGTTTAAAAGCACTATACATTGAATCTCGATGTCCTGGATGAACTTTGTTTACATTTTTTACTTCTTCAATCCATAAGGAATTCTGCACTTCATATATACCATAAAAGCTTAAGCCATATTTATATAACGGATGCCCATGTAAAGCTTCATCGTTTGGATAGCCAAACTTATATATTCGAAAATCAAATGTGATAGTTTTTATAAAGTCATTATCCTCTTCAAGAAAAAGATATAGTGTATTTTGAGTAGTTAACAAAAAAACGTTATACATAAACTTGTAATGATTTACAAGTTCAATTTCCTTTACAACAGGCTCTATTGCATTCTTTCTAAATAACATTTTATTCGATGCTCTTACCTTTCATTGCCTGGCCGATCGCTTCATCCATCAAGCGTTCGGCAAATGGGCGGGTATATTCGTTTAGCTCATCAATAGCCTTATGGATGGCGTCTTTGTCACCGGATGTTAATGTGGCTTTAAGCGCATCAACCAGTTGCTGGGTGTGGCTTTTCTCATCAGCGCTTACCGCATTCGGATTCTTTTCGAGGAAACGCTCAACGGTATAAACCATCTGCTCTCCCTCATTGCTGGCCTCTATCACCATGCGCTGGGCCACATCATCTTTGGCGTGCGTGATGCTGTCCATCAGCATTTGTTCCACCTGGTCGTCAGTAATGCCATAAGTAGGTTTCACTTCCACTTCCTGTTTAACGCCGGAGCGTAGTTCTATGGCCTGTATCTTCAGAATGCCATCGGCATTCAGTAAAAAGTTAATATCCACTTTTGGTAAACCTGCAGGCATTGCCGGAATACCCTTCAAATCAAACTCTGCCAGCTTGCGGTTTTCGCGGATGAGGTCGCGCTCACCCTGGTAAACGGCAATTTTCATGTTCACCTGTCCGTCGATAGAGGTGGTATATTGCCTGCCAGCTTTGGTTGGCACCTTTGAGTTGCGGGGGATGATCACATCCATTAAGCCGCCCATGGTTTCTATACCCAATGAAAGCGGCGTAACGTCCAGCAGGAGAATATCCTTACGGTTACCGGCTAATATATCGGCTTGTATAGCGGCGCCAAGAGCAACCACTTCATCCGGGTTTACTTCGTCATGCACCTCGCGACCGAAAAATTCAGCCACCTTTCTTTTTACCAACGCGGTACGGGTTGAACCGCCAACCATTACTACTTCATCAATCTGCTCGATGGTCAGTCCGGCATCCTGCAACGCATTGCGGCATGCCACGATGGTTTGTTCTACTTTTGGTGATATCAACTGCTCAAAAGTATTGCGGTCGATAGTGCACCATATATCACCTATCTTTTCATTAACGAGGCTTTGATGAGCAAACGCTTTTTTAGTTTCCTCAGCTTTAAGGCGCAGTTGCTGCATCAATTCATTATTGGCAACTACCCCGGCCTTGTTCAATTCGTTTTTCTCTATCCAGTAATCAACAATGGCGCGGTCGAAATCATCTCCACCTAAAAAGGTATCGCCGTTGGTTGAAAGCACCTCGAAAATGCCATTCTGTATTTGCAGAATAGAGACATCAAACGTGCCGCCGCCAAGATCATATACGGCAATGGTTTTGGTTTCATCCGGGTTAAGCCCAATACCATAAGCCAAACTTGCAGCAGTTGGCTCGTTTACAATACGCAAAACGTCCAAACCTGCAAGTTTACCAGCATCGCGCGTAGCCTGGCGCTGTGAGTCGTTAAAATAAGCGGGGACGGTTATTACCGCGCGGTTTACAGGCGTTTTAAGCGCGTGTTCGGCGCGGGCCTTTAGTTCTTTCAGTATCAGGGCAGAGAGTTCGATAGGCGTATAAAATTTATCGCCTACTTTTATCTTCACCAGGCTTTCAGAGTTGTCATCGATCACCTTATAGCTAAAAAAGTCTTTGTAGTTCTCGATGTCTTTATAGGAACGGCCCAGCAAACGCTTAACCGAAAAAATGGTATTTTGCGGATCGGTTGTTAAATATTCTTTGGCTTCGTTACCCACTGTAATATCATCAGCACCGGAAAAATGCACTACCGAAGGCACCAGCACGCCCTTGCCGGCGTCGTTGATCACCTGCGGCTGCCCGTCGGGATTAATGAACGCTACCAGCGAGTTAGTGGTACCGAGGTCGATACCTACAATGATCTCTTCTTTTTGTATAGAACCTGTTGCCAGGTTGATAGATACTTTAGCCATGATATATTAACAAGCGGCAAATGTAAGGAGTTTTGGGTGATGATGTGTCATGATAGTATCTGAATCGCTGATTTTACTGATTGATGGATTTGGCGGATAACACTAAAACTTACGAAGTTTTAAAAACTTGGTAAGTTTAAAGCTGATCAATTTATTATAGGATGAACAGAAATCATCAGCGAAATCTTCCAATACATTAAATCTGTGATTCAGAATCCTTACTTTCACCTCACCGATGAAAGTACTCCGTTATATACCACTATTACTGCTTCTTGTAACTGCTACTTACACTAACGCACAAGTGTTTGGCGGCAATCCGCCGTCTATAAAATGGGATCAGGTGAATACGCCTGCCGCGAAAGTGATTTTTCCTGTCGGGATGGATTCGCTGGGACTGCATGTGGCCAATATTGTGGAGCAGATGAATAAGGCCATACAGCCAACCATAGGTTTTAAGCAAAGACAGGTAAGTATCCTGATGCAAAACCAAACTACTGTTTCAAATGCCTATGTGCAACTGGCGCCGTTCAGGAGCGAGTTTTATTTGACGCCTGAACAGAACAGCTTTGATATAGGCAGTTTGCCATGGGATGAACAACTGGCTATACATGAGTTCAGGCATGTGCAGCAGTATAATAACTTTAATGTGGGTGTATCGCATGTGCTAAAGGTGATTTTTGGTGAAGGCGGACAGGCTGCGGCTAACGAACTGTCGGTGCCGAACTGGTTCTTTGAGGGTGATGCCGTGTTTAACGAAACGCATGTAAGCGATCAGGGCAGGGGAAGATTGCCATTCTTTTTCAATGGTTTCAGGGCGCTGTGGGCCGATGGGCGGAATTATAGCTATATGAAGATACGCAATGGCTCATACCTGGATTATACGCCAGACTGGTACCCATTGGGCTATATGATGGTAGCCTATGGCAGGCAAAAATATGGCGATTATTTCTGGAAGAATGTAACACAAGATGCCGCGGCTTACAAAGGCGGATTTTATCCGTTTGAGCGTGCGGTAAAAAAATATTCAGGCAAGAGTTTTGATCAGTTCAGGAATGAGGCACTTGGTTCTTTTCAGAAACAATTTAATTTGGAACAGCCACTCAATCACTCAATCACTCGCTCACTCAATGTTAATAAACACTTCGATGCCGACCGTGAATACCCTGCTTTTATAAATGACAGTACGCTCATTTACATGAAAAGCACCTACAATCATATCCCGGCATTTATTGTAAAAGAAGGCAACACCGAGCGGAAGATCGCTACACGCAGCTATTCGCTGGATAATTATTTCGACTATCAAAACGGTAAGGTTGTTTATGCCAGCTACCGTCCTGATTTGCGCTGGAATTACCGCGATTACAGCGAATTGCGTATACTCGACATTAATACCGGCACAGAGCGCAGGCTTACCAAAGGCACCAAATATTTTGCGCCGTCGTTTAGTAACGATGGGAAAACCATTGCCGTGGCACAGGAAGCGCCATCAGGTAAATGTGATATTGTGCTATTGGATGCAGAAACGGGACATGTGATGAGCATAGTGCCTAATCCTCACCGTTTGTTCTTTACTTATCCAAAGTTTTACAATAGCAATACGTTATTATCCGCAGTGCGCAATAACAAAGGCAAAATGTCGCTGGCGTTGATTGACAGGAAAACAGGTAACGCAAAATTCCTGCTGCCATTTACTTATCAACCAATATCATTCCCCAGGCTACAGGGCGATATGGTATATTTTAGCGCTACTTCGGGCACTAACGATAAATTATTTGCGCTGTCACTTACCACAAATAAGCTTTATGAGCTGAATAGTACCGAATTGCAAAGCACCATCGGTAATTATGAAGCAACGTTATCATCCGATAAATTAGCATGGGTCGGTTTTACTGCATTTGGCTGGAAAACCTATTTAAGCGATGCAAAAAAGATAAAATGGGATGAATTGCAGGATGGACGCATTCCCGGCGCCTTACCTGATTTTGGCATTACAGCGCTCCGTCGCGATTCATCAACCGAGCTGCTGGCAACAGTGGTGGATAGTTCGCTGAAAGTTACCAGGTACCGCAAATCGTATCACCTGTTTAACTTCCACAGCCTTATTCCCAATTTTAACGACCCAAACTATACGTTTTCATTGGCAGGGGAAAATGTATTGAATACGTTTCAGTCTAACCTGTCATTCACCTATAACCGTGATGAAGGTTATAAAGAATTAGGCTTTAATGCGATATATGGCGCATTATTTCCATACATTTCTGCCGGAGCTGATTATGTTTTCGATCGTCGATCTTATTATCATGGCAAGAATGTATATTGGAATGAAACCAACGTGCATGGTGGGCTCGAACTGCCTTTAAATCTTAGCAGCGGTAAGCATTTTACTTATTTAAACATTGGCAGCGACTTGTATTATAGCAGCACAGCTTTCCAGCAAAATTACGGGCAGCAGTTATCCAACTACTCGTACACCTATCTCAACAATTACATCAGCTTTAGCAACAGCATTCAACAACCGAAGCAGAATATCTATCCCCGACTGGCGCAAAGTATCTTACTTAACTATAAAAATGCCATCAGCGGTAATACTTCAACCCAATTTTTGGCGGATGGTTATTTCTATTTTCCGGGCTTGTTTACTAATCATAATCTGTACCTTAATCTGGCGCATCAGCAGAAAGGTAATGCCAACAGTGTGATCGATTTTTCAAACGATTTTCCGTTCTCGCGTGGCTATACAGCTGAAAATTTATACAACATGAACATTGCAGGTGTAAATTATGCCTTCCCGATAGTTTATCCTGATGGCGGCTGGGCTAACCTGGTATATTTTCAGCGCATACGCGGCAATGTCTTTTTTGACTATACCCATGTAAAGGACTTTTACAATGATGGCAGCCCATTTAAAGCGAATTTCCGTTCAACAGGCTTTGAAGTATTTTTTGATACGAAATGGTTTAACCAGGAATCGGTTTCGTTTGGCATAAGGTATAGCCGACTGCTCGATCAGGATATTTTTGGCGGAAATGGAAGGAACAGGATAGAAATTGTGTTGCCGGTGACGTTATTTTAGGAATTAACTGTTTGCCAGCTTAATAATATTTTTTACCCGCTCTGCATCGCTTTGGTCGAAGGTGTATTCAGCACCTGCATTACTACCCATAATAATGTGATCGTTTAAAAACTGCATTTTGCTTTTAACGCTTCTTCGGGCTGAAGAGTGAATTTCGTTAACTCCGGTAAAGTGCACTAAATCAGATGCGTTATGCTCATCAATTCCACTGCCCGGCATAATGCTGATACGGCCTGCTGCATGCTCAACTAAATGAGCAATATGGCTTGCGCCTTCCATCGCTGTAGTTCTGCCGCCAGAAGTAAGTATACGTTCGCAGCCAAGCTCAATAATATCTTCCAAAGCCTGGTTAAGATCATTGGCCATATCAAAAGCACGGTGAAAGGTAACACCCAATCCTTTTGATTTTGCCAACGTTACCAGTTCTTTACAGCGCTCTTTATCAATAGAACCGTCGGCATTCAATATACCGATCACTACACCATCGCAACCTGCCTCAATACAACCACGAACATCAGCCTTCATAATCTCGTATTCAAGATTGCTGTACAGGAAATCGCCCGATCGGGGACGTATCAATACGTATAATTTGATATTCAGGAGCTTGCGGGCCTGTAATACTTGACCAAATGATGGGGTAGTGCCGCCGTTTTCAAGATTATCGCATAACTCCACCCTATAAGCGCCACCTTCCTGCGCTGCCAATGCAGAAGCTACGGAATTTGCACAAACCTCGAGTTGAACTTTTTGGGAGACGATATCTTTCATTATTACAGCAGTATGCGAAATTTATTGATCAATTAGCGGTGTACGATCAACCAACATTATAAAAACTTTTTCCTTTAATGATCAGGTCCTTTTGCTGTGCATTGCATACCGCAAATTCAAACCCGCTTTGTATGGCATAGGCGCCATATTCACCTTTTTTATTAATAGCCAGAAAACCAACCTGTATATCTTTTGCAGTTTCAGGTTTCTTTTTAATAATACGGTTAACTGCTTCCTTACAGGCATCTTCCGGGTGATATCCGCGGCGCATAAGTTCCACCACCAAAAAGCTGCCCACATTACGGATCACTTCTTCGCCAACACCTGTTGAGGTTGCACCGCCAACCTCGTTGTCTACAAATAACCCCGCACCAATTATCGGGCTGTCGCCAACGCGGCCGTGCATTTTAAATGCCATCCCGCTTGTGGTGCAAGCGCCGGAAATATTGCCCTTTGCATCCAGCGCCAGCATACCGATAGTGTCGTGATTGTATTTGCTGCCCGGTATATGCTGCATATTCTCGATATTCATTACCGGCTTGTATTTAGCTGTTTTCAGCCATTCCTTCCATGCTTTTTCCGATTCAGGAGTGAGTAGCTTTTCTTTTTTAAATCCCTGCTCAACAGCAAATTGCGTAGCGCCATCGCCAACCAGCATAATATGCGGCGTTTTTTCCATTACTAAACGTGCAACGGAAATAGGATGGGCGATATACTCAATGGCAGCCACAGAACCGCAATTGCCAAATTCGTCCATAATACAAGCATCAAGCGAAACGTGGCCATCCCTGTCGGGGTAACCCGCACGACCGACAGTGTGGTTATGCATATCGGCTTCGGGTATACGTACGCCGGCTTCCACTGCATCCAGCGCGCGACCACCTTTTTCCAAAATAGCCCATGCGCCCTGGTTTGCAGCAACGCCAAAATCCCAGGTGGAAATAACAATAGGGTAGCCATCCGGTTCGGTCGGCCTGATAGTTTTAGCAAAAACTGATTTAGACAATGTTACCAGCGAAGCAGATGCTGCCGATATTTTAAGAAACCTGCGTCTGTTATACATGCTGCTAATATATAGATTGGCAATTACTTTACGTAAGAAATTATTGGCGGCAGTTTATTCAAAATCCTGCTTGCAGTTAAAGCAATGCCATTGCTTTGGTGTGTAAAAAGGAAATACAGATGCAAAAAACGAATAAAGCGAATTCACCCAGCCCGGACGTGCAGAATTATCTATCCGCGCCACGTTGGTTGATGCGCAAAAAGGGCAAATAATGGTATAATCCGTTTCCGGGTCAATATCGGTATGATCCTCCAAAGCGGTTTCAGCTTCGTTGATCAGTGCCCGGCACTTTTCAAGGTCGCGTTCAAATACCTTCAGTTTGATGCCTGTTGATTGCAGGTAGAGCGAATTAAGACCGGCCATGTGGTCGTCTTCTAAAAAGCAGGGAATATTGTTATCATCCAGTTTGGCTCGGATAATATGTGCCAGCATAGGGTCGTGGTATGTCTCAAAGGTGATGATCTTTTCGTCCATAAGAGTATAATGTAATGCTAATATAGTTTGTTTTTAGTATTTTGGCTTTATGAACCGCATCGACCGCATATCCGCCATACTTATCCAGCTACAATCGCGCAGGGTGGTTAAGGCTAATGATATTGCGCAGCGTTTCAATATCAGCTTGCGTACGGTTTACCGCGATGTGAAGACTTTGGAAGAAGCGGGCATCCCGATAATTGGAGAGGCCGGTGTGGGGTATTCCCTGATGGACGGCTACCGCCTGCCACCTGTTATGTTTACGCGCGAGGAAGCCACCGCTTTTTTAACCGCGGAAAAGTTTGTCGAGAAACTTACCGATAACTCCACCCGCACCAGTCACCGTTCGGCAATGGATAAGATACGGGCGATATTGAAAACCGCCGAAAAAGATCTGCTGGAAGATATGGACAGCAAGATCATCGTGCTAAGAAACATGAATATGCCGCAGGTGCCTGATAATGGCTATATCCAAACCATACTGAATGCAATTGTGCAAAGGGCGGTGCTCAGTATTGATTATTTTGCCTATCACTCGCAGCAAAATACACGCCGCGAAGTTGAACCTATCGGTATTTTTTACCTCGAAGGTTTCTGGCACCTGATTGCCTACTGCCGGTTGCGGGGCGACTATCGTGATTTTAGGATAGACCGTATAAAAAAGCTATCGGTTACCGAAAAGTACTTTACCAGCGAACACCCTACACTTAAGGCCTATATAGCACATACCGCTAAAGAAAAGAAAATGGACAGGGTAGTAGTAAGGGTAGATAAGGCTATTCACCCACATTTAAACCACCAGAAGTATTACAGCGGTTTTGTTTCTGAAACAGTGTGTGATGATGCCATTGAAATGACCTTCCTTACTATTTCCCTTGATAATTTTGCCCGCTGGTTTATGATGTTTGGTGACCGGGCGGAAATTATTGAGCCTGCCGAACTACGCGACAGAGTGGTAGCTATAACCGAAGGTTTGCTGCACCGGAACACAGCCATGATATAATTTCCTCGCATCAAATACCGGCAATAAATCTGCTGACATGACTTTGCCAGTGTAGCATTTGTAGCAGTTGTAGCTTTGTATCACTTGCAACACGCTACACTTTGCAACAACTATTTTAAATTAATGCGCAGATATACAGCCGTATGTATTAAATCATTTGTTTGTTTTTTCAATTAATTCACCCCATTTTACGTTACATAAAAACACAAAAAAGCAGCAAATTTTGCTTTTCTTTTTTTCTGCTGACATACTGTTGTCACAAAGCGCCGGCATATTTGTTAAAAAAGATCGGATATGTTAGCATCAAAGTATTACATCGTCGTTGCCTCTAAAGACCATATTGCGCGTGGCGTAGCGGGTGATTTTATCCAGGCCAACCATGGCAAGGCTACTTTGCTTAACAAACTGCGAAAAGGTGATTGGGTGATCGTTTATTCGCCGAAAGTTACTTATGAGGGCAATGTGCCATTACAGGCATTTACCGCTATAGGGCAGGTGAAGGATGAGGAACCATACCAATATAAAATGTCGGACAGTTTTAATCCTTTCCGCCGGAATGTGGTTTACTATCAGTGCAATGAAAGGCCGATTGTACCATTGATCAATGATCTTGACTTTATTGAGAACAAGAAAGCCTGGGGGTATCGTTTCCGCTTTGGATTTTTTGAAATTGGGGAAGAAGATTTTGAGCTGATCCGGTTTGAAATGCTCACTGAAAAGCAAACAATCATCCACGAACTTCAATATTGAAAACTGAAACTATGGAAAATCTCACATTAAAGACTGAAATTAAATTCAATGCTCCGGCAGCAAAGGTTTGGCATGGGCTTACTGATCCGGGAATGATCAAAAAATATTTTTTCGGTACCGATTTAAAAACCGACTGGCAACCTGGCAGCCCAATTGTTTGGAGCGGCGAATGGCAAGGGAAGACTTATGAAGATCATGGCAAAATACTGGAAGTAACGCCGGGCAAACATGCGAAATATACCTACTGGAGCCAGATGTCGGGCACGGAAGATAAACCGGAAAATTATCAAATGCTCACTTACGATCTGGATGAGAAAGACGGCGTAACAACCTTAACGCTCACGCAGGAAAATATAGCCAGCGAACAAGCTAAAGAACACTCCGAACAAAACTGGCATTCGGTGTTTGACGGGTTGAGGAAGTTGATAGAATAGCCCTAAAACACGTAGAGACGCAAATTTTGCGTCTCTACAATTATCTTTTAAAAATACGCAATGTATTGCGTCTCTGCGTTAACTATCGCAATACTTCTTTTACACGCTCTGCAGCTTCTTTCAATAAAATAGCAGAGAACACTTTCAGGCCTGAATTGTCTATCAAAGCTTTTGCTTCTTCAGCATTGGTGCCTTGTAAACGTACAATAATTGGAACAGGTATATTGCCGATCTCCTGGTAAGCATCGATAACACCTTGTGCCACGCGGTCGCAACGAACGATACCACCAAAAATATTGATCAGGATAGCCTTTACATGCGGATCTTTCAGGATGATATTGAAAGCTGCTTTTACAGTTTCGGCATTAGCAGTACCACCTACGTCCAGGAAGTTTGCCGGTTCGCCGCCTGCCAGTTTAATAATGTCCATGGTAGCCATCGCCAAACCAGCGCCGTTCACCATGCAACCAACGTTACCGTCAAGTTTCACATAGTTCAGGTTTGATTTGCTGGCTTCAACTTCCATTGGGTCTTCCTCGTTGGTATCGCGCATAGCAGCGAAATCAGGATGACGGTATAATGCGTTGTCGTCAAGGTTAACCTTGGCATCAACAGCTAATATTTTATTATCAGAAGTTTTCAGAACCGGGTTGATCTCGAACTGTGAAGAATCTGTAGCCTCATAAGCTTTGTACAGGGCCGAGATAAATTTCACCATATCCTTGAACGCATCGCCTGAAAGACCCAGGTTAAAAGCTATTTTACGTGCCTGGAAACCCTGTAAACCAACTTTCGGGTCTATTTCTTCTTTAAATATCTTTTCAGGGGTTGAGTGTGCAACTTCTTCAATATCCATACCGCCTTCGGTTGAATACATGATCACGTTGCGGCCTTTTGAGCGATCAAGGAGTACGCTCATGTAATATTCTTTGGTTTCGCTTGGGCCGGGATAGTATACGTCCTCGGCAACTAAAACCTTGTGTACTTTTTTTCCTTCGGGACCGGTTTGCGGTGTGATGAGCTGCATGCCCAGGATGGCGCCGGCTTTTTCCTTCACTTCGTCCAGATTCTTTGCCAGCTTTACGCCGCCGCCTTTACCGCGACCGCCGGCATGTATTTGTGCCTTAATAACAACCCAGCTTGAGTTGTATTCGTCTTTCATTTTTTTAGCAGCTTCAACTGCCTGGTCAACAGTATCGGCCAAGATGCCTTCCTGAACCCTAACACCATAGCTTTTTAAAATGGCTTTGCCCTGGTACTCGTGAATATTCATTATTTATGCAGATTTGCGCCAAAGTTATGATTTTGTTTGACATTAGAGATTAGAGATTGAAGATTAGAGATGAGTTAATATATTTTTTACAAAAAATTTAGCTTTAAGTGTTGGAAACCGACGGTTAAGAATATAAATAGAAGTCGATTTTTAACCAAAATCCGCATTGTTACGTATCCTGTTTGCCAATTTGCACTACTAACCCCTAATGTCTAATCTCTAATCACTAACTTAGCCCCATGCTTAAAGCGCGGTCTATTCATAAAGCCTACGGACAACTGGATATTTTAAAGGGCGTTGATCTCGATGTGGAAAAAGGCGAGATAGTAACTATTGTTGGTGCATCGGGCGCCGGCAAAAGTACTTTGTTAAACATACTGGGTACGCTTGACCGGCCGGATTCAGGGCAATTAGCGATTGAAGGTCACGAACTAAGTAAGCTAAACAATAAAAATTTAAGTCTGTTCCGTAACCTCAAGATCGGCTTTATATTTCAGTTCCACCATCTGCTGGTTGAATTTAATGCGCTGGAAAATGTTTGTATCCCTGCATTTATCGCCGGTAAATCACGTGGTGAAGCTGAGAAAAAGGCAACAGAATTATTAGAATTACTCGGACTGGGCGACAGGCTGACGCATAAGCCTAATCAACTGTCTGGCGGAGAGCAGCAGAGAGTAGCCGTTGCCCGGGCGCTGATCAATAACCCGGCACTTATATTCGCGGATGAACCGTCGGGCAACCTCGATTCAACCAATGCACGTGAGTTGCATGAACTATTTCTGAAACTACGTAACGAGTTTCAGCAGACGTTTGTGATTGTTACCCATAACGAAGAACTGGCCGGCTTGAGCGACAGGCAATTATTAATGAAAGACGGTTTGATCATCCAGTAAATGAGCATTCTTATCACAGCGGCTACCACGGCTGAATCTTATCAGCTTAAAAATAAATTAGAAAGCAAGGATATTATTTTAGGTGATTTTATGGAATTGCCCGAATTGATGGTTAAAACAGGAAAAATGATCAGCCTGCCTAACCCGGCATCAAACTCGTACAGCCATCAGGTGCTTACACTTTGCCTTGATAGGAATATCAATACCATTTACCCATTGCGAAAAGAAGAACAGCAGCTTTTGAAAGAAGCAGGACAGTTGTTTGAAGAGTATGGGATTGAGATTGTAATTCCGTAATAATATTTACGTAGAGACGCAATACTTTGCGTCTCATAGATGCTTGTCAGAGACGCAAAGTATTGCGTCTCTACATTAATAAAACCAATGAAATACGCTGATATCGACGAACGTAAAAAAGCATTCATATTTGAACTGGATAACGTATTGTATCCGGAAAAGGACTACCTGCTGCAGGTATATTATCTGTTTGCCAACCTGATAGAATATACCGAGCTGTATGATGCCAAAGCGATGCTGGGCCTGATGACCGCCACATACGAAAATGAGGGCAAAGACTTTGTTTTCGACAGGGTACAGGAGAATTTTAAAATAGACGAAAAATACAGGCAAAACTTTAATAACCTGTTGCTTACCGCTAAATTGCCATTAAAATTGCTGTTATATAAAAATATGCTTGAGCTGTTGCAGGATATTGTGGTAGACCGAAAGCACATATTTATTCTGACGAATGGCAATCCAACCCAGCAACTGAATAAGATAAAACAAACTGAATGGCACGGATTAGAGCAATACCTGACCTGCTATTTTGCAGATGAAATTTTGCCTAAGCCCGAGCCGGACGCTATTCATTTTATATTGAAGGAACATAATTTACAACGCCGTGATATAGTTATGGTAGAAAATTCGGAAGTTGACCGCTTAAGTGCACAGGCTTGCGGGATTGACTATTTTAATGTTGGGCAATTTTTGTAACATTTGTAAAAGATCATTTAACTAATTAATATTCACCCCGGTATTTAATTACACAATGAAGAAAGCGTTCTATCTTATCATACTTTTATTTACCGCTGTGATATCCTCTTGCAAAAAGGATAAAAAATCAGACGTTGCCAGTATAAGCGATCTGCTAAAGGATTCGCTTTACATGTATGAAAAAGAAGATTATTTATGGAATGACGCTATATCGGCCTATAATGTCTTTAGTCCGCGTGGATACAACGGCAATAATGATCTGGGCGCTTTAGGCAAGGAAATTTACGCGATATCGCAATTGAAGATCAATCCTGCTACAGGCAAGCCTTTTGAGTATTATCCAACCGACCCAGGCGCAGCTAAATATTCATTCGTTGATGATGGTACTGAAACGGCATCCCTTAATGGCACTAATGGTGATTTTGGCTTTGAGCCGATCTATATCAGCTTAAATGACCTGCGAATAAAATACGTTTATTCGGGTTCGCCTGCTGGATTGGCCGGTTTACAGCGCGGGGATGAGATAACCAGTATTAACGGAAACAGTGACCTGACCTACGATGGCGGTGGAAATGTCGACTTTGTTATTAATTCTGTTTACTATTCAAACACTATTACGCTTACGGTAATAAAACAGAATGGCAACACGGCTACTATAACCTTAAATAAAGCGAGTTACGCCGTAAACCCGGTGCTTACTTATAAGGTGTTTAATATGGGCAGCGGCCATAAGGTGGCGTATTTGGCATTCAACAGCTTTACAGCATTAGCCAACGCCCAACCTAAACTTGATGAGGCATTTAATTATTTCATTGCACAGGGCGCTAATGATCTGGTAGTAGATTTGCGGTATAACGGCGGCGGCGCGGGAGAAACGGCAGAGTATATGGATAACCTGATCGTTCCGCAATCGAAAAGCAACACACTTATGTACACCTTGTATTTCAACAGTGGTTTACAGAACAATAACTACTCTTTACTGGCTAAAAAATATAGGATTAGCCAGGGTGATTTTCTGCCACAAAACAACAAGGTAAATTTTTCTAAAAAACTGTCACTTGCCCTTAACCGGGTGTTTTTTATCGTGACTAACGCTACGGCTTCATCCAGCGAATTAACCATCAATAATCTGCGGCCTGAATTGACCGTTCAATTAATAGGGGATACCACCTACGGAAAACCTGTGGGCGAAATCCCAATTCCTATCGGTTCGCAAGGACGATACATTATTTTCTCGCCGCAATTCTATGTGCAAAACTCGGCAGGCCAGGGGAATTATTATAATGGTATGGCACCCGGCTCGGCTGATTTCCAGGGATTATTGGCGGCGGATGACGTTACCAAAGATTTTGGCGATTCTACAGAAATGCTGCTGAGCCATGCGTTAAATTATGTAAAAACGGGTACTTATGCCATCAATATTCCTCAGGTACAAGGCCTTTCTGCCAACAAAACTGCATTTTCCTTACATCAGCAAAGTACTGTTGCGTTAAAAATGGAAAAGCAGAAGAATAAGCTAATGGTGTTTAAGCCGAAAGCCAACTGAGCTTAAAGCGGAAAAACTAAAGCAAAGGCGTCTTATTTTCAGCTCCATAAAAGCTTTCGCCTTTGATATTTTTGCTTTAAGCGTATCAATCCGCTAATTGGCGCAGATCCACAGGTACCACACGCGATATGCCTTGCTCAACCATGGTAACGCCATAAATAACGTCTGTGCTGGCAATAGTGCGCTTGTTGTGCGATACGATGATAAATTGCGATTCTTTGGAAAACTCCCGGATAATGTTGTTGAATTTATCAATATTGGTGTCATCCAGCGGTGCATCAACTTCATCGAAAATACAGAATGGTGCTGGTTTTAGCAGGTAAAGCGAGAACAGGATGGCCGTTGCCGTTAATGTTTTCTCGCCACCTGAAAGCTGGTTGATAGATAGCGGACGCTTACCCTTCGGTCTTGCAATAATATCAATATCCGATTCGAGCGGCTTTTGTGGATCGGTCAGGATCAGATCGCACGAGTCCTCCTCATTGAACAGAGAGCGGAATACCCGTATAAAATTGGCACGAACCATAGTAAATGCAGCCATAAATTTCTCGCGGGCGGTATCGTCAATTTCCTGAATAGTTGCCAGAAGTGACTCTTTGGCATCGTTCAGGTCTTTTTTCTGAGCCTGGATAAACTCGTAACGCTCATTCATTTCGTTATAAGCCTCAACCGCCATCGGGTTAATGGCGCCGAAATCGTCCATCTGGCGTTTCAGCTTATCCGTTTTTTCGCGTAATTCATCTTCGTTCTGGTCAACCGGCGGTTCGGTTTCCATCAGTTCCTGTATATCTACATTAAACTCTACCGAAAGCCTTTCCTTCAGCGCATTCAGTTCCAGTTTCAGGTTATTTCGCTCATCGCGCAGTTCGTTTTCAATAAGTGCCGCGTTATCTTTTTTACGGCGCAAATTAGTGATCTCCGTTTCGGTTTCAGTAATCTTTCCGCGCCATTCATAATATTCCTGCTCGGCTTGCTGGGTCGCTTTTTCCAGTTCTTCTTTTTGCGCATACATTTCCAGCAGGTCATCATCAGAGTGATCTGCCTGCTGCAGGTTTTCCTGTATGGCTATCTTTACTTTTTCCAGCTCAGCGCTGTTCTGTTTGATGCGGTTCTCTAACTGCTCCTTTTGGGTGTCGCGGTAATCAAGATCCTTTACCAGGCCCGAAACTTTATTTTGCTGTTGGTGAAAACGGATATTTTCCTGGTTATAGGCGTTGGATTGTACCGAAACATGCTCGTTCAGTTCGTTAAAAATGGCCTGTTTTTCAACCAGCTCATCGTTCTGTATTTGCTTTTGCGTTTTTAGTTCGGTGAGTTGTGGTTCCAATGCCAGCATTTCTTCCTTTATACTGGCTATCTTGCGGGCAATATCTTCCTTGCGGTTAAGCGAATTGGTAATAAAGGCCTGGTATTGCTCCTGTCGCGTTTTAACGGTAATGAGCTCAGTGTTCAGTCGGCTCAAATCAGCTTCTTTCTGTTTCAGTTCATCGGCTTTGCCAGATGCCTTTAAAGAAGCATGTTTATTTTGCAGCTCCTGGGCTTTGTCTTTGAAATAATTCACCCGGGTTTCTATCTCCTTGATTTCTTTGGCAAGGTTCTCCAGGTTTTTGGCACGACCGATACGCTTACCCTCAAACAACCCAACCGAACCACCGGCCATGGCATGATTTGATTTATTGAACTTACCACTTTTACCAATAAGCACTACACCATCGGGCAGCGGTTCGTTGGTTAAGCCGTTATCGTTCCTGTCGTCTATCAGATACACATTGTGCAGCAGATGGTTACAAAGCGATTGGTAGTAGATATCAACTTCAATAACATCTAATGCCGGAATAGCTCCGGCTACTTCAACAGCTGGCGTAGTATTTTGATTTTTACGATAACTATCCAATATCAGAAACTGCGCACGCCCTTTTGCCGATCTGCTCAATAAGCTAATGGCGCTGATCGCCTCATCATAATTGTTGACCACGTAGTGGTTCATTAAAGGCTCAAGGTAATTCTCAATAGCAATGCGATAATCTTCCTTACAAAACAACACATCACTAAACAACGGCACATTGCGCGACCAATCTGCATTCTTTTTCAGAAAACGGATAGATTCAGGGAACCCTTCCAGGTTATCAACCATACTTTTGGTAAGGTTGTACTCATTCTGCTTGGCGTCGAGTTTACGGCTGTCGGCAATAATGCTTTCACGGGTGCTGTGTTGTTCACCTTCAATGGTTTCTATCTCATTGTGCAGGTGTTTTTCATAATCCACCAAAAACTGGTGCTCCTGCTCCATGGTTTCCACGCGCGCTTGCAAATCGGCTACCACTTCGTTAAAATGGGAGAGCTCGGCTTCCTTGTTGGTGGCGTCTTCCATATTGCGCAAGCTTTCCTGCTCAAGCGCCTGTTCCTGTATTTTTAGTATGTCGAGATCTTTTTCAGCCTTGTAAGCCTGGTTTTGCAGGCGATTGTTAATAGCCGTAAGTTCGTCAAGTTCGGCACGTGCCGAACTCTGTTGTGCGCGCAGTTCATCAACCGCTTGTTTGAGTTCCGACACCCTAGCGCGGACAGTTTCCAGCGTATCATCTTCCTGGAGTTTTTCTTCAGACAGACGTTTGATGTTATATAAAACGTGGTTCAGCTGGTTGCGGTCGCGTTCCAGTTCCTCGCTCAATCGTGATTCCTTATCCTGTTGGAATTTTAACTGTTCGTTCTTCAGCTTTTTCTCGCTTTCATACGCGCGGATCTTTGACACATGCTCGTTGGTAGCCTTTTGCTGGATCGACAAATTCTTTTCTTTATTCAGGCTATCGGCTTTGTTTTTTTGCAATTCAGCTTCCAACTTGTCTATCTGTGCAACAATACCGCCTTTTTCCGCCTGCTGCGCCTGTTCTTTTTCCTCTATCTTTATCAGCGCCTCGCTGAAAGATGCCAAACGAAAAGAAGCCAGTACAATGCTCAGCGATTTATACTGATCGCGGATGCGGTAATAACGTTCGGTTTTCTTGGCTTGGTTCTCCAGCGTTTTCAGGTTCTTTTCTATCTCGAAAAGAAGATCTTCAACACGTTCCAGATCGGCCTCGGTTTCTTTGAGTCGGGAAAAGGTTTGCTTTTTGCGGAGCTTGTATTTAGAAATACCGGATGCTTCCTCAAACAGATTTCTGCGGGAACCTTCTTTATTGTTGATGATCTCGTCGATCATCCTCAATTCAATAATGGCATAAGAATCAGAGCCGATACCGGTATCAAGAAACAGGTCGGTAATATCCTTCAGGCGGCATTGTACATCGTTCAGGCGGTATTCGCTGTCACCATTGCGGTATAATTTACGGGTGAGGGTTACCTGTGAGAACTCAACCGGCAGTATGTTTTTGGTATTATCAAAAGTGAGCGATACTTCGGCAAGATTGGCCGGTTTACGGCTTTTGGTGCCATTAAAAATGATGTTATCCATCTTTTCAGAGCGTAGCATACGGGTGCTTTGCTCGCCCAAAACCCAGCGGATAGAATCCACCACGTTTGATTTTCCGCAGCCATTAGGTCCAACAATGGCCGTAACACCCTCATTAAAATTAATGTTGATCTTATCGCCAAAGCTCTTAAACCCTTTGATCTCTAATGATGTAAGCTGCATTTATTATAGTGATCCTTCGGAAAATCCCGACCTTCAAAATAGTTATAAAATTCTCATAAAATCAAATCTATTTTTTCACAACAAATATTATTACACATTGCCATGACGGTTTGTATGCGGCATTCTCCGTAAGCTTGCCAAACATTTATTATTGACGACAGTTTAAGAATCATAAAAGCAGATCAGAACCATGAAAATAGCAGTTTTTGGAGCCGGCGGCCGCATCGGCAGCCGTATTGTTGACGAAGCCTTGCGTCGCGGGCATGAAGTATCAGCCGTAGTACGCCATCCGGAAAATTATACTAAAATTCACGATCACCTGCGCGTTGCCAAAGGCGACCTGTTCAACTCGCAGGATGTAGAAAGCGGAGCGTTTGATAACGATGTGGTGGTAAGTGCCTATAGTCCTACATCGGGTGCAACCATTTCCACCATCAGCGAAGTAGCGGAACCTTTGATGAACGGCGTAAAACAGGCCGGTGTAAAAAGATTGCTCATTGTAGGCGGTGCAGGTAGCCTTGAAGTAGCGCCCGGCAAGCAGTTGGTGGATCAACCCGGTTTTCCCGACGCATATAAGGCAACCGCTTTGGCTCATCGAGATGCTTTGAAGATATATTCAAAAGAAAAAGACCTTGACTGGACTTTCGTTAGCCCTGCTGCAGAAATACATCCGGGAGAACGCACCGGCAAGTTCCGCACGGGCACCAATCAACTAATTAGCGACGCCAATGGCCGCAGCCACATCTCAATGGAAGATTACGCGGTAGCGATGCTTGACGAGATTGAAAACCCCATGCACCCACGAGCGCAGATGACGGTGGGATATTAGCCCCCTAACCCCCTAAAGGGGGAATTATTATTCAAATGCCCCTATTATATATTTCCCCTTCAGGGGGCTGGGGGGCAATTTATTTCTCCCTTTAAATAAGTAACCGCTTTGCCGCTCATCAGTACACGTTCGCCTTTCAGTTCGCACCATAGTTCACCTTTCCGGGCAGAGATTTGGTAAGCGTGCAGCTTATCTTTACCTAATTTCTTAGCCCAGTAAGGTATAAGGTTACAATGTGCGGAGCCGGTTACCGGGTCTTCCGGAATACCTGCGCCCGGAGCGAAAAAACGTGATACAAAATCAACCTCTTTACCCGGCGCCGTAACAATCACACCTACGGTATCCATCTTTGACAGGGCGAAAAAGTCGGGGGATATTTCGGCAATGTCATCTTCTGATTCATATACCAGGAAATAGTCTCTTGAACGGAGCACTTCCAGCGGCCTTTTTTCGCTTAAAGCCTCAACCAATCCAACAGGCGGATCGATGTGAATAGGAGGGCGCGACGGAAAATCCATTGTGTATTTATCGCCTTCCTTTTTTACATGCAGCGTACCGGCTTTCATGGTCTCAAAATGAACTTCATTGGCTTTATAACCTAATTCAGTAAATAAAATATGTGCCGATGCCAGTGTAGCATGCCCGCACAGGTCAATTTCATATTCAGGGGTGAACCATCTTAGCTTGTAGCCACTTTCGGTTTTAACGAAGAAGGCTGTTTCGGCAAGGTTATTTTCTTTGGCGATATTTTGCATTAACTCATCCGGCAGCCATTCGGTAAGCGGGCAAATTGCCGCCGGGTTGCCACCAAAAAGTTTATCGGTAAATGCGTCTGCCTGGTATATAGGAATGATCATGGTTATAATTCTTAAAATCCTAAATTAGAAAATAAATGTAGAGGCACAATACTTAGTGCCTCTACTGCAAACATATTACAAAAAAGAGACGCATGTTTTGCGTCTCTACAATAAAATATTATTTTCCGTACCAGGAATTGTTGGCCCGGTCTATGTCCGGGAACTCCCTGTCCGGATCAAGCACGGCGCTTTTTATGGCCGAGTTAGACGGATATTTAAACTTCCATACTCCACTGCGCTGCCAAACGTTTACCGGCAATTTTATGGTTTCAACTGTACCGTTAACCTGCGTTATTTTCAGTACAACCGGCATCGCCAGCTTCTCTTTATTAATTAAGGTGATAATAGCGCCTTTTGAAGGATCGTTATTTACATAATTAATTGATTGTATTGCCTGGTCGAGCTTCCAGGTAGTAAAAAACCAAGGTTTAAAGAACCAGTTCAGATCTTCGCCGGATGCATCATTCATCACCCTGAAAAAGTCATAAGGCAACGGATGTTTAAATGCCCAATGCTTAACATATTCGTTAAAGGCATAGTCAAATCGTTTAGGGCCAAGCACATCGTTACGTAAAATGGTAAGCCCTAAAGCCGTTTTGCTATAATACTGACCATAATCAGCTCCGGAAAGGCCCATTGCTTCCGGTGGCGTCATCAACGGATCATGGCTGCGCTTCATAAAGTTCGCCATGCCTGGTGCACGTTTGCCGGTATCGGCATATTCGCCATTATTAAAGTGATCCGAAGCCCATGCATTAATAAAGGTATTGAAGCCTTCATCCATCCACATGTATTTGCGTTCATTGCTGCCTACTATCATCGGAAACCAGTTATGACCGATCTCATGCGTAATATCGCCCCACAAACCCCCTTTTTTAAGATTGCTCAGGCAAAATACAATACCCGGATATTCCATACCTAAAGCTACACCCGATACGGTTGTTGCAGAGTTCCATGGATACTCAAAATATTCTTTTGAATATATTTCTATGCTGTTTTTCAGGTATTCGGTAGCGCGGCCCCATGAGTCGTTACCCGCGCTTTCAACAGGGTAAGCTGCCATAGCTATACATTTACGGCCAGATGGCAGATTTACCTTGGCACCATCCCATATAAACGCGGTTGACGCAGCCCATGAAATATCACGGCTGTTTTCCATCTTAAAGTGCCAGGTTAATGTACCCTTGAATGGATGAGTAGCTGCTTGTCCTACTTCTTCCGGTTTAATAATGTCAACTGTCTTATCGCTGTTGCGCGCTTCTGCCAGGCGCCGTTGCTGCTGCGCAGTTAGCACTTGTGCTGCATTTTGCAGGTCGCCTGAGCCTACAACCAGCATATTGGCAGGCGCGGTTACGTAATAATCAAAATTGC
>JBQCIS010000162.1:0-6818 GCA_051953515.1 Mucilaginibacter sp. | reverse complement strand
GCATTCAGCAGATCGGTCATCGCTTCTAAAACATCTTCCTCTTTTTCGCCCAAACCCAGCATAATGCCTGATTTGGTACGCAATCCAGCCTGCGAAATGCGTTTCAGGGCTTCAAGGCTGCGATCATATTTAGCCTGTATACGCACCTCGCGGGTAAGGCGGCGAACGGTTTCGAGGTTATGCGATACTACTTCCGGACGGACAGCTAAAACCCTGTCGAGATTTTCCCATATCCCCCTGAAGTCGGGCAATAAGGTCTCTAAAGTAGTTTCCGGGCTTTCGCGACGGATGGCATTGATGGTTTCGGCCCAGATGATGGAGCCGCCGTCTTTCAGGTCGTCACGGTCTACCGAGGTAATCACGCAATGCTTTACCTGCATCAGTTTTACCGATGTGGCCACGCGGTTTGGTTCATCAATATCCACTGCCAGCGGCCGGCCGGTTGCCACCGCACAAAATGAGCACGAACGTGTACAGATATTGCCCAGTATCATAAACGTTGCTGTACCGGCACCCCAACACTCACCCATATTAGGGCAGTTTCCGCTCTCACACATGGTATGCAGTTTATGCGTATCAACCAGGCTGCGCACATGCGCATACTCCTTACCTACAGGTAGTTTTACCCGCAGCCAATCGGGCTTGCGGTTCACTTGCGCGGCAGGTACTACAGGCAATTCTATCATGTTACAAATGTAGGTAAAAAATCTATACACCTAATCCCCCTGTCCGAAGGACTCCTTTGGAGAAGGGGGAATAATTACAGAAGGGTTACAGATTTAATTTCGGATTTCGGACGTTCGATTTCGAATTTACTTAGATTCGTAGTTTTAAAATCCGATATCGTAAATTCGATATCCGAAATCAATAATATTATGGCAACTATATCCACTACCTATTTAGGCGATCTCCGCACCGAGGCAACACACCTGCAATCGGGCACCAAAATCATTACCGATGCGCCAACCGATAACCAGGGCAAAGGCGAAGCATTTTCACCAACCGACCTGCTGGCCGAATCATTAGCCGGCTGCATGCTTACTACTATGGGCATTGCCGCACGCGTACACGGCATCAATATGGACAATACCCAGGCCGAGGTAACAAAAATTATGGCCGCCAACCCACGCCGCGTGGCCGAAGTGGTGGTAAACCTCAAATTCCCGCAGCAATACGAAGAGAAAGAGAAAAAAATACTGGAAGCCGCTGCTTTAGGCTGCCCGGTGATCGTGAGCCTGCACCCGGATGTAAAGAAGACGGTGGATTTTGGGTGGTAGGAATTAGTCCGGAAGTCGGAAAAGACGGAAAGTCCGAAAGTAAACGATTATGACATTTCGTTCTAAAAATCTTTCGGACTTATGCGGACTTTCCGACTAAAAGCTTTCTTACGCCATCACGCTCAACGCCTCATCAACAGAAATCCCGCCGTGCGACTGGTCGAGTATACACTCGCCGTCTTTTATGAGCAGCATTTGCGGTGATTCGTGGTATACCCGGAAGTCTTCCGCTACCAGGTTGGATATATCGCGGTATTTGATCAGATCAAGAAAGTAAAGGGGCATGTCGGCAGGCAGTTTATCCATGTCCATTTCAAAACGTCTTTTTGCCATCATGCTGATGGAACAGCGGGTGCTATGTTTAAAGATTAAACTATAACCCGGTTTGCTCTTTATCTCGTTCACCTGGCTGGCCGAGTCTAATGTAGTCCAGTTCATAAAATATTAAATACAGATTTAATGCCAAAAATAGCTATTACACAGCGGTTTGCCGCCATTTGTTTTAGCATTTGAAGATGAGATGACACTTTGTTAGCGGCTGCGGCCCCCGTGAGGATAGGTGCTGTAAGCAGGGCATAATTTATCAGAGCATGATGCAAGGCTGCCCAAAAGTGCTACAAAAGTGGCTATGTATAATATTTTTTTCATGTGATTATATTCTACCTACCTATAACGGATTTTATGCCTCTAATGTTTCGGCGAGGTATGCCATTTTTATGGCTGTTACAGCTGCTTCATCGCCTTTGTTGCCGTATTTGCCGCCTGCACGGTCAAAAGCCTGCTGGTGGTTATCGGTTGTTAACACGCCGAATATAACCGGTTTTGAATACTTTATAGAAACATTGCTTACGCCGTTTGCTACGGCATCACAAATAAAATCGAAATGTCGGGTTTCGCCCTGTATTACGCAGCCAAGGCATATTACCGCGTCGAAACCGCCCTTTTTCAGTAACAGATCGGCGCCTGAGGTGAGCTCAAAGCTGCCCGGAACCTGGTAAGAGAATATATTTTCTTCCTTCGCACCATATTTTAACAGGCTATCATAAGCGCCCTGGTATAAAGCACCGGTTATCTCGTGGTTCCATTCCGCTACCACAATACCAAAACGGTACCGCTCTGCAGACGGGATCTCACCGCCTGAAAAATCACTCAAATTTTTATGTTGGGAAGACATGGGGTTGGAGATTGGAGGTTAGAGATCAGAGATTAGGGAAAACCCTGCTAATCACTAACCTCTAATCTCTGATTAACTAAAGCTTAGCTTCCGCGCGGGCGATGTACTCGTCGATATTTTGCGCTTCGGGACTGCTAACGTAGTCTGTTTTTATTTTTTTGTAGGTTTCGTCGGCTGATTTGTAGTCGTTTTCAGCTTCATAAACCAGTCCTAATTTTTTCAGGTAAAAAGGCGACAAAAACTTGTTGTTTGCTTTGTCTGCCGCTTTCTTGAAATAAGTTTCGGCTTTATCATAGTTTTTCAGTTCAACATAAGCATCGCCTGCACCGCCCAGTGCTTCAGCAGCAACCATGTGGTCGTCGCCGTGGTAACTGGTCAGGTTATCAATTGCTTTTTCGTACTCACCCTTGTTCAGGTAAGCAATGCCTAAATAGAAATATGCCAGGTTAGCCGCTTTTGTGCTTCCGTAATCTTCAATAATCTTTTTAAAACCAGGGTATCCCGCATCGCCATTGATGGCTTTATCCCAATTTTTTTGTTCAAAGAAGTTTTGCGCAACATACATCTGGTTAGTAGCAGTTACTTCGCGTGGGGCGAGGTACATTTTTAAATATACTAAGTAACCTATTGCCAACACCAATATAGCGCCAACAATAAACATCAAGCTCTTCTGATTTTCACGCACAAAACTACCTGTTTTACCTAAGCCGCCGTTGTTAACCGGTGCATGGGTATTTGCCTTCTCCTGGGTTTTAGACATTTCTATTTTAAAATTAAGTTTGCAAAAGTACGTTTTTAAATATTTTTCGCAATAGGTATTGCGTTTTTTATGAGCCGCTTACTTTTATTATCGGATTGTGGGTTAATGATTTGTGGCGATGGAGGATTAGTGATCGGTGATTGGGGCCTACTTCTGGTTCCTCTCTCAATAGGGAAACTGTTTTGCGCCTTCGTAATCACAAATCACTAATCACTAACCCACCAAATTCACTACCTTTGAAAGCGCGTTATGTACCTCGAACAACTGTCCGTTATCAACTTTAAAAACTATGCCGAGGCTGAATTAAGTTTCAGCGAAGGCGTAAATGCTTTTACTGGCGATAACGGCGCGGGCAAAACCAACCTGCTGGATGCTATCCATTACCTATCGTTGTGTAAAAGCTATTTTAACCCGATAGACAGTCAGCAGATTAAACAAGGCACGGATTTTTTTATCATCAATGGCACTTTTAATAAGAACGGCCACGACGAGAAGATTGCCTGCGCGGTAAAACGCAACCAGAAAAAACAGTTTAAGCGCAACAAAAAAGATTACCAGCGCCTTGCCGATCACATCGGCTTATTCCCGCTGGTAATGGTGTCGCCGTATGATACCAGCATTATTATTGAAGGCAGCGAGGAACGCCGCCGGTTTATTGATAACGTACTTTCGCAAACAGACAATGGCTATCTGGATGAGGTGATCGCCTATAATAAGATACTGAACAACCGCAATGCCTTTCTGAAACTGATAGCCGATACCGGTCGATATGATCCGCACCTGCTTGAAGTGATGGATGAGCAGCTTATTGCCTCGGGCAATAATATTTTCAGAAAGCGGCGGGCATTCATGGATGCGTTCACCCCGATATTCAATCAGCATTATCAGTTCCTGACAGAGGGTGCCGAGCAGGTGGAACTGATCTATGAATCGCAATTACTGGAGGATGATTTCCCGGCCCTGCTAAAAAAGAGCGCGGAGAAAGACAGGGTACTGGAACGTACAACATCGGGCGTACATAAGGACGACCTGCAATTTGTTATCCATGGCATGCCGGTGAAGAAATTTGGTTCGCAGGGACAGCAGAAGTCGTTTTTAATAGCGCTGAAACTGGCGCAGTACACATTTCTAACAAATGAAAAAGGATTTAAGCCTTTACTGCTGCTTGATGACATTTTTGACAAGCTCGACGATAAGCGCGTGGCCAAGCTGATGCAGATGGTATCGGAGCACGACTTTGGCCAGGTGTTTATTACCGATACCAGCGCAGGCCGGGTACGGGATATATTCAGTAAGATAGGCGTGGAAATAAAACTGTTTAATGTTACGGGAGGAGAAATAGATGCGTAAAGCCAATGATAAATCGCTTAAGGAAGCCATTGAGCAGATGCTGCAGGTTTACAAGATTAAAAAGCGATATGAGGAAACCGGTGTAATTGCTCATTGGCCCGAGTTGGTGGGCAAATCGGTAGCCAACCGCACTAAAGAGATCTATATCTACGACAAAAAACTTTTTCTCCGGATAGAGTCATCCGTCATAAAAAATGAGCTGATCATGATGCGCCGGCAGATCATTGATAAGATAAACGAAAAAGCGCAGGAGATACTGGTGGAAGATGTAGTATTCCTTTAATAAGGATAACGTTGAAAGCCTTATAAAAAACAAAAGCCCTTTATCGGGCCGGCTTCGTAAATTAAAATAACACTTCTTAATTATTTCCCCCGTGCTATACGCAGGCGGGTGAGCGTACTTACATATACCTGATCTCTGATAACGGAATATACAAGTATAAACACTCCGGGAATAAAGAAAGCTAACTCAACCTCGGGGTGATTCTTAAACAGGGTTAATGACGCGACAGTCAGAACTACCATCACAATCACATAGAACAATATCTTAAATAACAAGTTCATACCACAAATTTAAGCCGTAAACATCTAATATATAGGACGCTACCGGATAATACTGTAAAGGTAGACCAATTGTTTTAAAAAAACAACAACCCTTAGCTATAAAAAAGCAGTTTCAGGGTGAAGAGGCACCCCAAAACTGCTTTTGTTTCTTTAGAAGCGCTCGAAAGCTGAGAAGAAGAAATCACCTTCTATTTTGGCATTCTCATCCGAGTCGGAACCGTGAATAGCGTTAGCCTCGATAGAGTCAGCATATTTCTGGCGGATAGTACCCACGTCTGCCTTTTTAGGGTCGGTGGCACCAATCAGTTTACGAAAATCTTCAATCGCATTGTCTTTTTCCAATATAGCTGCTACTATTGGTCCTGACGACATAAATGCGCACAGATCTTTATAGAAGGGGCGCTCTTTATGAACTGCATAAAATTCGCCTGCTTTTTCAGGAGTTAAATAGGTGTATTTCATAGCAACCAGTTTAAACCCGCTGCTGATGATCTGATCTAAAATACCACCGATATGCCCTGCTGCAACAGCATCAGGCTTTATCATTGTAAAAGTTTTATTACCTGCCATGGTCGTTTTTAAAATTTGGTGCAAAGGTAAGTTTTTTCGATAAAAATTTATGTTATGTGCTTATTAATTATCATGTTGCGTTAATAATAACAGGGGCCAAAAAATGTTTTAGTTATATATCAATGAGTTGGAAATTTATTTAGCTTTGCAACTCTTTAAAAAACCGGATGTTAGATATTGCTCAGCTCATTAAGCTTTTAGCTCAGCCAAAAAAGATAGTTATCACTACCCATCACAAACCCGATGGCGATGCTATGGGCTCATCGTTGGGCTTGTATAACTACCTTATACAGCAGGGCCATCATGCCCGGGTGATCACCCCTACCGACTATCCGGCCTTTTTGAACTGGATGCCGGGCAATGGCGATGTAACCATCTACACCGATAAAATAACCGAATGTGATCAGCTGATCGCAAATGCCGATATCATCTTCTGCCTTGACTTTAATGCCCTGAGCCGTATAAACGAAATGGGCGAAAAGGTTGGCGAAAGCAAGGCTGTTAAGGTGATGATAGACCATCACCTTGAACCTGCCGATTTTGACGACTACCGTTTTTGGGATATTAACGCATGTGCCACAGCGCAGCTGGTATACAAATTTATTGTAAACGAACTGGGCAATCCACAATTAATCAATGCCGATGTGGCTACTTGCCTGTATACCGGCATCATGACGGATTCGGCCTCATTCCGATTACCAAATACTACTTCTGATGTACACCGAATTGCCGCCGACCTGATAGACCTTGGCGCGGTAAACTGGCGCATACATGAGTTGGTGTATAGTGATTCGTCTGAAGACCGTTTGCGTTTCCTGGGCAATTGCCTGTTAAACTGCCTTACTGTTTACCACGAATATAATACAGCCGTTATAGCGGTTGACAAACACGATCTGGAAGCTTACAACGTTATTACAGGCGATACCGAAGGTGTGGTAAACTATGCGCTTTCCATCAGCGGCGTACGTTTGGCCGCCTTTATTGTGGAGCGAAGGGATAAAGTAAAGCTATCCTTACGCTCAAAAGGCGATTTTCCGGCAAACGATATCTGCAAAAAGTATTTTAACGGCGGCGGTCACCGTAATGCGGCGGGTGGTACGTCTGCAGATAGTTTTACAGAAGT
>JBQCIS010000161.1:0-15603 GCA_051953515.1 Mucilaginibacter sp. | reverse complement strand
GGACCTGCCCGAAGTATCATTAGTCGCCATCCTCGATGCGGACAAGGAGGGTTTCCTGCGTTCGGAACGTTCGCTGATACAAACCATTGGCCGCGCCGCCCGTAATGATCGCGGCCGGGTGATCATGTATGCGGATAAGATCACCGACTCGATGGAAATCACCATCAATGAAACCAATCGCCGCCGGGAGAAACAGATCGCCTACAATACGGAACATGGCATTACACCGAAAACTGTCGGCAAATCGCGCGAGGCTATTATTGAACAAACATCTGTTGTAGACTTTAAGGGCGGGGTGCAAAAAGCCTATGTAGAAGAGGAAGCGCTTTCTATTGCCGCTGACCCGATCGTGCAATACATGACCAAAGCCGATCTTAAAAAATCCATCGAGAACACCCGCAAAGACATGATGGCCGCCGCCAAGGACATGGACTTTTTGTTGGCTGCCAAGCTTCGTGATGAAATGTTTGCGCTGGAGAAGATGATGGAAGAGAAGTTTGGTTAGGAGCTTTGTAACTATATATACTTAGTTTCCTAAAACTTCTTAGGTTAGCGCAAATTGGTCTGTAACAATTCCTATCACTCCATTGTCATAAAAACAAGGTTTGTCATAGCGAAACAATTTTCGCGTTATAACCTTATATTTGTAGGCTTAATTTATAGAAATGGAATTATTAGAGTTCCTGGTAACTGTGATATTGATCCTGTGGGTGATCCGGATGGTACTGCGTGTGGTTTTGCCCATGCTGTTTCAGAAAGTGGTCAATAAAGCACAGCAGCACCAGCAAAACTATCAGCAGAATTATACACGCAGTTCTTCAAAACAGGGTAGCATAAAAATAGACCACATCCCTCAGCAGCCAAAGAGCAAGATTCCCGACTCAGAGGGAGATTTTATCGATTACGAGGAGATAAAGTAATATGGACATACAGCCCACCTTTAAGCGCAGGCATTTCGGCACGCCGCAGTCTACGATATTAATTATCGCCAACTATGTTGTGTTTGCTGTTATTCTTACGTTTACAAGTGGTAAAACGGGCTGGTTTTTCTGGATAGCCATTGGCTTGCTGGCATTATACAACTTCTTCAACATCCGCAAGGACAGAGCTGAGTATACCAAAGCACGCGTTATTGCTTATGTTATCAGCATAGTAATGATGGCGATATTTTTTTTCATCTTCAAATACAAGGGATATACCGGCTAAGGCTTTTTTTACTTATAATTCCATTTCCCATCCAAATTTCTATTTTTGGGCTTGAATAAATTTTTTCTTAGCCATATAAACAATTCCTTTAGATGAATAACTGGTTCAAGCGCAATGGTATCCACGTCATCATAGCCGTGATACTTGTCATTATTGCATACGCTTATTTCTTCACTCCATTAATGCAGGGCAAAGTACTGCCGCAGGGTGATATCATGCGTGCACAGGCTACGCAAAAAGAGATCATGGATACCCATGCCAAAACCGGGCATTACCCGCTTTGGACCAACAGTATGTTTGGCGGTATGCCAGCCTACCAGATATGGATGTCGCCACCAAACAACATTACCACTTATGTACAGAGCGGTATCAAGGCTATCTTTCCCAATCCTATCGATACTTTATTGATATACCTGCTGGGTGCTTACCTGCTGTTCTGCGTACTGAAGATCAACCCATGGCTTGCTGGTGCAGGTGCATTGGCATTCACTTTCTCATCCTATAACTTCATTTTGATAGAGGCCGGTCACGCAAACCAGGCTTATGCCATAGCCTTTTTTGCGCCGATAATAGCCGGCGTAATTCTAACGTTAAGAGGAAAATACCTGCTCGGCGGGTCGTTAACAGCGTTCTTCCTGGCGATGGAGCTCCGTGCCGATCACATCCAGATGACGTATTACCTGTTCCTGGCGCTTATTGTACTGGTGATCGTTGAACTCTACCATGCGATCAAGGATAAAAACATCAAACCTTTCGGCACAGCGATATTGTATCTTGCAGTAGCCGCCGGATTGGCCATAATGGTGAACGCCTCGTTGCTTTGGACAACATCAGAGTATGCGAAAGAAAGTACCCGCGGCCAATCAAACCTTACACAGCATACTTCAGAGCCAAGCACAGGCTTGTCAAAAGACTATGCCTATGCCTGGAGCCAGGGCGTTGGTGAATGTTTTACCTTCCTGGTGCCAAACGCTTATGGCGGTGCATCAAACTACGATGTATTTAAAAATCACCTACAGGATGCCAATGTAACCAAGGCATTTATTGCCCAGGGCGCGAGCGAGGAACAGGCAGAAGGCACCGTTCCGGCGCTGGAACAGTTCGGCATGACGCCTTATTGGGGAAATAAGCCTTTTACAGGCGGTCCATTCTATTTCGGCGCCATTATATGCTTCCTTTTCATTCTCGGTCTGCTGATCGTTAAAAACCGCATTAAGTGGTGGCTGCTTATTACTGTGATACTGACCATGCTGCTTTCATTTGGCAAAAACTGGCCTTACATATCCGACCTGTTCTTCAACTACTTCCCGATGTACAACAAGTTCAGGGTAGTTGAATCTATACTGGCCGTTACCATGCTTTGTTTCCCGATGCTGGCATTTATGGCCGTACAGGAGATCATCAACAACAAAGATAAAAAATGGCTATTCAAAAAAGTATTGATCGCTTTCTATATAGTTGGCGGCCTGCTTGTTATATTAATTGCCGTTCCGGGTATATTCCTTAGCTTCAGGTCAGACCCTGCCGGTGTTACCGCCTTGGGACAGGCCATGAAAGGAAATACCGCGTTTGCTGATGCAGTTAATAACGGCTTAATAAAAGACCGCGAAGACCTGGAACGTGCGGATGCATTCCGTTCGTTAATTTTTGTAGCGATAGCCTTCGGCTTGATATGGGCTTTTGTTAAGCAAAAGATCAATGTAACGGTGGCTTCGGTGGCACTGTTGCTGTTAACGCTGGTAGATATGTGGGGAGTTGACCGTCGTTTCCTAAGCGATGACACCTTTACTGATAAACAGGAAACTACCGCACCACAACCGCGACAAGTTGATCAAATCATTACCCGCGACTCCGATCCGGATTTCAGGGTGATAGACCTGAGTCAGGGTAGCCCGTTCACCAATGCCAGCACCTCTTATTTCTATAAAAGCATTGGCGGTTACCATGCTGCCAAACTAAAACGCTTTGATGAGCTAATCGATATGCAGTTCAGCAAAAGCCTGAACCAGGATGTGCTGGATATGCTAAATACCAAGTATATCATTACAGCTGACCCTAAATCAGGAGAGGTTGGCATGCGGGCCAACGAAACCGCCTGCGGCCATGCATGGTTCGTAAAAAGCGTAAAATACGTTGATAATGCCGACCAGGAAATGCAAGCCATTACTTCATTCGATCCGAAAAATGAGGCAATAGTTGATAAGAAATACAAAAGCATGCTGGACGGTAATGCCCTCGGTATTGATCCGAACGCTACCATAACGCTCACCAGCTATCAGCCTGAGCACCTGGTTTACCAAACCGGTTCGACTTCATCGCAGGTGGCTGTATTTTCAGAGATCTATTACAAAGAAGGCTGGAAAATGCTTATCGATGGCAAGGAATCGCCATATTTCCGTGCCGACTATCTGCTACGCGCGGCTGTAATACCTGTAGGTAATCACAAAGTTGAGTTTGTCTTCCATCCGGCATCATATTACACCGGAGAAACTATTTCGCTGGCAGGTTCTATATTATTAGTACTTGCCTTGGGCGGTGCTGCTTACGCAGAAAACAAAAGAAAGAAATCGTTACCATCAGCTATTGAGGTGAAAGATCCGGAGACTGATCCGCTGAGAGTTGATAGTAAAAAGAAGAAGAAATAATCCAGTCGAGCCTCACCACGGCGACTTCTATTAAAACAAAAGGATCAATTAATCATTGGTCCTTTTGTTTTTTAGCCAGTACCAACCGAGGTTAAATGCGATAACTACGTGATTGAACACCGTAGGCAGCAATCCGTAATGCTTTTTCATAATATTGAAGCGCTCAACCAAACTTTGTTTGTGCTTCTTTTTTGACATGCCGCCAACAAGGTATTTGGCCACATAGCGGTTTACATTAACAATAGTTTTAGCCTTTCTGGCAATGCGTAATATCCAGTCGATATCCGCACTAAGCTGATATTGCCTGTCGTATGGTTCAACAAGCGAACGTTTGATGTAGATGGCCTGGTGGCTTACGCTCATGCCGTATTTAAAGCTTCGCCAATTGAATTGTTTTGGCGCTTTATGCCGGCGCTGACCGAGGCTTTGACCGTTATCATCTATCATTTCCGTTTCGCCATAATAGATATCGGCATTATCAGCCGAAGCAAAAACCGCGGCGACTGTCGCAGGGTCAAAAAACTCATCGCCCGAGTTCATAAAGATCACGTAATCGCCTGTGGCAATTGCCAGTCCTTTGTTCATGGCATCGTAAATACCTTCATCCTTTTCGCTGATGATACGGGCAATGCGGTTCTCATATTTATGTATCACGTCCAGCGTACCATCGTTCGATAGTCCGTCGATAATGATATATTCAATATTTTGATACGTTTGGTTGACTACCGAAAGTATTGTGCGCTCGATATCCTTCACATTGTTATACACAATCGTAATAACCGACAATATGGGCTGTCCGGCTGTCATTTTTTAAGCAGGGATTGGTATAGTTCAATGTATTGGCTGGCCACAGTCTCGTTGTTAAAGTCGCGCAGTACTTTGCTGCGGGCACTTTGAGAAAGTTCCGCGTAGTTAGAAGCGTAGAGCATCTCGTAAAGCCCCTTCGCCATATCACCAGACGCTTTGAAATTTGCGAGGTAACCATTTTGCTGATGGTCTATCATTTCCGGTATGCCGCCGGTGTTAAAGGCCACCACAGGCGTACCGCAAGCCATCGCCTCCATCACCGTATTGGGCAGGTTATCCTCGATTGATGGTGTCACAAAAACGTCTGCCATGCTGTAAATCTCGGCCATTTCTTCCTGCGAGGTAATGATATTAAGTTCATGTACGGGAAAAGACAACGCGTTCAGATCAAAATCCCTGTTCTTGCCAAATACCACTATTTCTACCTGGCCCTTCACCGGGTAATCGTTCTTCAGCAGCCTGAGCGCCTCCACAAGATAACTGATGCCCTTGCGTCTGTCGTTAATATTGGCTGCTCCGAACAGGATGACCTTCTTATCAGGGTCAATCTTCCGTTTCGCCCTTATTTCAGCCTTGTTCCCTGGCGAAAAGATGTGCGTATCGATTGGGTTGGGGATGGATTGTATATTATAGCCCTTAAGCAGCGAACTTTGCCTGGCAATATCCGCAAGCCACTCACTACAGGCAACAAAGCTTATATTTTTTACCCCCGAATACATGTCTGCTTTGCGCAACCAGCCGGTATACGATATATCCGCTTTGCCAGGGTCTTTCAGAAAAAAGCAATCACCGCACTGGCGTGAAAAATGACCACAATCTCCCGCATAATGACACCCGCCGGTAAAGGCCCACATATCATGCATCGTCCACACAATGGGTTTGCCCAACATCAGCAATTCCCTTAGGTTGCGGATAGATAAAAATCCGGAGTTTGTCCAGTGCAGGTGAAGTATATCCGCATCTTTTATCAGCTTTTCGTTCTTTATGCTCATCCCCGCATTCGCCGTCGAAAAAGCAAACCGTACCGATTTATCCTTTTCATGCAGCGCGATAAAAGACAATCTTTCGTACAGAAAATTAAACATAGCATGCTTACGATCGAACAGGTTTCGCTCAACACTGGTTACATCCCGGCCTCTTGTTGTTTTTTTTTGCACCAGCAGGTTTGCATCAATACCTTGCCCCTCCAGCGCTTTTAAAAGGCGCAGGCAGGCTGCTGGTGCCCCGCCACCGGCATCGGAGGTATTGATGAGCGTAACTTTCATTTCACGCAAGTATAATATATATTGTTAAGGTATCTGCTGAAAATTTTCTGTTCACCTGAAAAATGATACTTTTGAAAGGATATCAGTTTTACTACCACAATGCCCCGTAAAATGAACTTCTTTGCCTATCTGTTTCAGGACCATTCGGCAAACCGCCAAAATTTTAAGGGGCAATTAATACTGTTCATGTTCAGACTTGCACAGCAGGTCAACCGGTCGATAATTACCAAGATCATATTCTACCCTTACCTGCTGCTTTACCGGTATTGGGTGGACTGGGTATGGAACATAGAACTGCCACGTAAACTAACCGTTGGTAAAGGGCTATCCCTGTTTCACGGGCATGCATTGGTGATCAATCAGGGAGTAGTAATCGGCGAGAACTGTATTTTGCGCAACTCAACTACTATCGGGCACCGTCAATTGCCTGATGGCACGTTCAGCAAATGTCCGCGTATTGGTAATAATGTGGATATTGGTGCAAATGTTTGTATTATTGGCAATATAGAAATAGGCGACAACGTGGCAATAGGCGCCGGTGCTGTAGTGGTTAAAGATGTGCCGGCAAACTGTATAGCCGTGGGTAATCCCGCCCGTATTCTGGAAAGAAAATAACAAACAACTATTGAAGTTCAACCCCGCTTTTTCATAAACAGCTTTATCCACGACTGCCGGATAAAAACTACCCCTCGTTTCATTAAACTCCCCTTGCGGTTAGCAAGGAAGGTACGGATAGCAATATGCGCAGCCTCATCCTCCTTTATTTCTTTTGGAAAATTTTTTATTGGCTTTTGGGCAATGCTTACCTGGTAAATATCGTCGATATTGGAATGCACACCGGAACCGTCATTACCGATACTGTTTATCAGCGAGTGTGATGGATTGAGCGATAGCCCCCCTTGCAGAAATATAGATGCATACCAGCGTATCGCCCAAGAGTTGTTACGCCCGTTTTTAAAATCCAGCATCTGCTTCCAAAAATTCATGGTGCCTTCAATACTAAAGCGACTAATCTTTTCCTTGTCGAACTGCACCATGAGCTTATCAATGTCCGGCTCAAAGTTTTCCCAGGCGCGCGCCCATGTGGCCCACCCCCAACTGGTAGCTATGCGATAGAAAAATGTTTCGGACAGATCTTTATCCCCCAGTTTAAACATATATGCGCCAACGTGCATTACCCGCGGTTCATTGGCATACCTGGTAAGCGCCTCGTTAAAATATTGCAAAGTATATGGCGAAGAAAGTAAATCGTCCTCAAATACGATCACTGTTCCGTATTCGTCTATCAGCTGCGTAACACCTGCAATAATAGAATTCGCAAGCCCCTTGTTGGCAGCACTTTCAATCACCTTAACCGATTTAAACCCTTCAACGCCCTTCAGTAACCTTCTTACCTCGTCGACTTTTGGCCTGTCTGCCTCAGTTTTAGGCCCGTCAGAAAAAATAAAAAGACGCGACTCATCAGCCAGCTCATTTTTCTGCAAATAGCTCAAGGTACGGCGGGTATGCTCAGGCCGGTTGTAAACGAATAAGGCTATAGGTGCGAGGTTTTGCATTAAGACCGAATTATTTCTTTATTTTAAGTTTAACGAGTATTTGATCTACTTTCTCATTGATATCAGACGAAATATGAAGGGAATAGATCAATGAACCATAAATAAGCGTTGTTACACCACTGCGTACTATAATATCTAACGGCACGTTTGGCATTTTCCAAATATACTGACCCACAACAAAGCTCACCGCTGTTATAATGATTACCCAAATATGTTTCCATCTGAATGGCTGTAGCTTAAAACGATATTTGATATAGAACCATGTAGTAAAATTTAGCAGCGTCAACGTAAGCAGGTAAGCAATGGCTGATCCAAGCCCCTGGTATTTTGGAATGAGCAAGTAGTTTACCAAAAGACAAAATCCTACAGAAATAACAACAAACAACGTGAACAGTTTATATTTATGCGATGCAGTTATAATATATGCGTTTAGCCCTCCCGTAATATCCACCAGAAACCCTAACCCTACTACAATAAACAGACTAAAATACTTTGGGTCGACAAACTCTTTATTATGTGCAATGGCATAAAGGTTCTGCCTGTTCACGATCACTCCGATAAAAAGCAAACAACCGACAATCATCTGTATAATGGATGTCTTGCTGTAAACATCGTCGATAGCTTTCATGTCTTTCGTCTTCCACGCATTTGAAACTATAGGGTACGTAGTTCGGCTAAGCGCCTGTGCAGGCACACCTATTACTATTGCTATGTTAAAATACCAACTATATACACCCTGCACATTATCGCCGGCCATAGCGCTTAACATAAGTGTATCTACCTTCTGCAACAGGACATAGATAGAACTTGAGATAACTGTGAACATGCCAAAATTGAGTATTGCCCGCTTCTCAATAGTTTTAAAACTAAGATCATTGACATGCCATGAAAACTGACCACTGGCAACGATACTGATGAACATAAGCAAAGCGATAAAGCCATTGCCACCTATATACAGGAAAATAAAATCCTGGTAATTGATCCATTTAAACGCCATCATTACCAGAAATATAGTTGTGAGCAAACGAAGCAGCACCGACTGCAGGAAATTTGAATAAATAGTAATGTAAACAATGCGGCCCGTCATTTCCAGATAATTAAACGCTATCACGAAGAATGACATTGGTATCAGGTAATAATAATATCGTTGATATAGAGGCGATGTGCCCGCATAAGCTGAAAGAATAACCGGTTTAATTACAATATAAACAATTGACGCTGCTATAAAGCCAAGCAGCGATATTAGTAGCGTCCAATGAATAAAGCCGTTGTGTCGTTTGTCATCAGTACGATAAAAGGGGAAATACCTGAGCAAAATACCGGGTATACCTAATGAAGCAATGAGGGAGTACAATACTGAAATGCTGATGATAAGGTTGTAAAAACCATACTCGGTTGACGTTGCGAAAAATGGAAATAATAACACCGTATTTACATAGGCGATCACCATCCCCGCATATTGGATGATGGTATTTTTATATGCCTGCTTTTTTACGATACCCATTGCTAATTATGCCGATTTCAGATTGAATACTTGTAAAGTTGCTATTATCTTATTAAAATTTAGTGGAAGCAGCTTTCCCTAAATTGCCCTGTAAGCCATCATTTATGGCAATCTTAAGCTTTTTATATTGAGCCGTTTTATTGCTCAATAGGCTTATTACCCGCAACCAGGCCAGATATATAACCTTGTTAAGCCTGAATATACCTTCATTTTTTACAGCTACACGCGAATAAAAGTATACCCGGTTACGCACATGGTAATACGTCCGGAAACTCCATTCGTCCAGCAATTGCTCATGGAAAAGGCGCTTTTTATAATTAATACCTTGTGATTTATCAATGTCAATTATACGACAAGCGGGTATCATCCAAATATGACCGCCCTGCTGCGTTATGCGGTATGTAAACTCTGAATCATCCACATATAAATAAAATCGTTCGTCGGGGTAACCTATCAGTTCAATCATTCTTCTGTGGATCAATAATCCACCATAAGGCACATAAGGCATTATAACCCGTTCTTTTAACGGCATACTGACAAAGCGCGCATCTTTTGTTTTACGTAGTTTATTACTTAGTATCCTAAATAAATGAAAGCCAAGAAAATTATCGGGCACTAAATAAAAACGATCAGGATCTTCGCCTTTGGCTATCATCACATGGGATCGCCGGTCATCGCGAAAACAAAACAAGGCCTTTTTATCATTCCCTTCATCAATAGTCGGCCATTGCCGCAACAAATCGTCCATCACATTCTCTGCCGGCAGGTTATCATCATCAAGCAACATAAACAGATTAGCATCTGTGGCATTTACGGCATACTCTATCGCTTTCTTATACCCTCCCGCCGAACCCAAATTTTCGACACTTGTTAGAACAGTAACTTTTTCTTCACATATTTCCTTTGCTTTCGAAGCCACATCATAAGTCGAGGCATTATCCATTACTACAACATGAGCTACTTGCGCAAAAGTATTTAGGCGTTGCAGAATTCGTTCAAGCAGATGCCACCTATCGCCATAAGTAACAATAAGGATGCACACGGTATATTGCGTTTCTGCCATCGGGCCTCAAAATTATAATTAAATAGTGATTTAACGTATTTAATACAATAGCACTGCCTTGTACCGCCGAATAAATTTTATTTTAGTAGCCGGGTGGATTATTTAACTATTTTTGGCCCTTTGTATAATTATTAAAAATGAACGATTTAGAAACCTATTTTAACCAGAATACAAAAAGAGTTATTTACAAATGGTCTCATTATTTTGAGGTGTACGACAGGCACTTCAGCAAATACAGGGGCAAAGACATCGTTATACTGGAAATAGGCACTTTTAATGGCGGCAGCCTGCAAATGTGGAAGGAGTATTTTGGCGATAAAGCTAAAATATATGGTATGGACATTAACCCGCTATGTAAGGAAGTGGAAGAGGAAAACATTAAAATGTTTATTGGCTCACAGTCCGACCGTGAATTTTTGCGTAAAGTAAAAGCCGAAATTCCGCCGATAGATATTTTGATAGATGACGGCGGCCATACCATGCTGCAACAGATCGTTACATTCGAAGAATTGTTCGATCATATAAAACCCGATGGCGTTTACCTGTGCGAGGATTTGCATACATCTTATTTCAAGGATTATGGTGGTGGATTTAAGCGTCGGGGCTCGTTTATAGAATATTCGAAAAACTTTATCGATTACCTGCACGCATGGCATTCAAGAGAGCGATCGTTTAAGGTAAACTCATTTACCCGATCGGTACATTCACTGCATTATTATGACAGTATACTGGTTATAGAAAAAAGACCAATGGTTCAGCCTCATTCGTCAAAAACAGGTACACAAACCATTCCCTATTATGCACCGGAATACAAAGGATTTGGCCTGTTTATGAAAAATGTACGTTACAGGCTCCGTAATGTGACCAACAAGGTATTGGCAGCCTTCAGGCTCCCGTTAAAGAATGGCGATTTCGATTATTAATATAAACTAACATCAACAAAAAAGCTGCAATACAAATTGTATTGCAGCTTTTTTGTTGATGGCTACAGCCTTAATTAAGAGTAGTGCTTGTAGCTGAATAAAGTTTTGTTATTTCACCAGCTCTAAGTCTACGACCATATATGCGGACTTCGCTCATTGCACCTTTCCAGAAATATGCAGTTGGTTGCAGCGGTGTATCCTTACCAAAATACATAGTTGCAGGGCTATTAGCAGGGCTTGTAGTAAACAGGGTTGTACCATCGGCAACGCCATCTTTATAAAACGTTATCCTATTATCTTTAGGGCTAAAAGTAACCGTTAGCATGTGCCATTGATTCAGAGGAACGCCATGAAGGCTCACTGAATTATTGGCGCCACCACCTTCGCCAAAGCCCTGAACACCCAGCGGATATCCATAACCATATCCGTCAACTGAATAGGTATAGCCGCTGTTTGGATCACCTGTCCGTTTCGAAACAATATGTGAACCGATAGATTGATTATACTCTGCAAGGTTAACCCAAACGTTGATAGAAAAATCTTCATTGTACAACCTTAACGCCGGATGATCTATAACCGAAACATAGCTGCTGCTATCGCCTGCAAAAGAGTAGGCGCCATTTGCGTTACCAAATCTGTCGGCAACAGCAGTTACATTATGCGCTACACCATTGTAATTGTGGCCTGAAAAATCGTTAGGGGTATTATTGAACGGATAAAATGCAATAAGCCCATAGTTCAAACTATCTGTTACCGCCACTTTTGCGTTTACAGATATGGAGCCGGTTATGTTCGTTACCGAAATAGTAGACAAGCCCATTTTTTTAGCGGTAAGTAAACCAGAACTTGATATGCTGAGAACCGTAGTATCCGACGATTTCCAACGAATTGAATCGAGATGATAATCAGATGGATTTACAGTTAGCGGCAACTGTCTTGTTTCGCCGATATACATTTGCAGTGTGTCGCCGCCTAAAAGTAATCCCACCAACCTGTCGCGGTGTGGAGTAGTACCAACCATTTTGCTGCAGGATATAAAAGTCGCTGCGATAACCAATAAGTAAAGTAGTTTTTTCATTCGCGTAATGTGTAAGGTTTATTTAATTTTTAACTTCCGTACATGCATAAATCTTATAAAACTTTTTCTGTAATAATAAGATCTATAATAACTTCCACACAAATATATGGCTTTCGTGGAAATTTAAAATAAAAAAAGACAAGCAGTTAGCTTGTCTTTTCTCTATTCAATGTTTAAAATAATCGACTACTGCGCCTGGAACCTTTTCGCGTTCACTTTACGCTCATTTTCAGTCAGGTATATTTTGCGTAAACGGGTGCTTTGCGGCGTTACCTCAATATATTCATCAGCCTGGATGTACTCCATTGATTCTTCCAGTGAGAATTTGATAGCCGGCGCGATACGTACGTTATCGTCGCTGCCTGATGCGCGCATATTGGTAAGCTGTTTACCTTTTACCACGTTTATTACGAGATCATTATCGCGGATGTGCTCACCCATGATCTGGCCTTCGTAAACATCTACACCAGGGTCAACAAAGAAACGCCCCCTATCCTGCAGCTTATCAATTGAGTAGGCTGTTGTCTGGCCTTTTTCCATCGATACCAGTACACCGTTCATACGGCCCGGGATAGCGCCTTTCCATGGCTCATAAGCTTTAAAGCGGTGCGCCATAATGGCCTCGCCTGCAGTGGCGGTAAGCACGTTGTTACGTAAACCGATAATACCGCGTGATGGTATCTCGAACTCTAAGTGTTGCAAGTCGCCTTTTGGCTCCATAATAAGCAGTTCACCTTTGCGCTGGGTTACCAGTTCAATCACCTTACCGGCAACTTCACCCGGTACGTCAACTATCAGCGTTTCAACCGGCTCGCATTTCATGCCGTCAATCTCTTTTACGATAACCTGCGGCTGGCCTACCTGTAATTCGTAACCCTCACGACGCATGGTTTCGATCAACACCGACAGGTGAAGGATACCACGGCCATATACCAGGTATGAATCAGGCGATTCGGTTTCAACAACCTTCAGCGCCAGGTTTTTTTCCATCTCTTTGTACAAGCGGTCGCGCAGGTGGCGTGAGGTAACGAATTTGCCTTCTTTACCAAAGAACGGTGAGTTGTTAATGGTAAACAACATGTTCATGGTAGGCTCATCGATCTTGATTACTTCCAGTTGTTCCGGATTTTCGAAATCGGCAATGGTATCGCCGATGTCAAAACCTTCAATGCCTACAACCGCACATATATCGCCTGATTTTACTTCGGTAGCCTTTACTTTACCAAGACCTTCGAAGGTATAAAGCTCTTTAATTCTTGATTTTACGATCTTGCCATCGCGTTTAACCAGCGATACCGGCATATTTTCTTTGATAGTACCGCGCGCCACACGACCGATAGCGATACGACCAACGAATGACGAATAGTCAAGCGAGGTGATCTGCATTTGCAGCGTACCTTCTACCTCCGGTGCTGCCGGAATATTTTCGAGGATGGCATCCATCAGCGGGAATATATCCTGTGTGGGTTTCTTCCAGTCGGTGCTCATCCAGCCTTGTTTTGACGATCCGTAGATCACCGGGAAATCCAGCTGCTCTTCGGTAGCCTCAAGGTTAAAGAATAATTCAAATATCTGTTCGTAAACTTCTTCAGGACGACAGTTTTCTTTGTCAACCTTGTTTACTACTACAATAGGTTTCAAACCAAGCGATAATGCTTTTTGGGTAACAAAGCGGGTTTGCGGCATGGCGCCTTCAAAGGCATCGCAAAGCAGCAATACGCCATCGGCCATTTTCAATACACGTTCTACCTCGCCACCAAAGTCGGCGTGGCCCGGAGTATCGATAATGTTGATCTTTACGTCTTTATAACGTACCGAAACGTTTTTAGATACGATGGTGATACCACGCTCACGTTCCAGGTCATTATTGTCCAGTATCAGTTCGCCGGTCTGCTCGTTTTCCCTGAATATCGCACAGCTGTGTAATATTTTATCAACCAAAGTAGTCTTGCCGTGGTCAACGTGTGCGATGATCGCTATGTTCCTGATTTTTTGCATAAATGCGCTTTCAAATTTGGCGCAAAGGTACGCTTAATTTATGAGATTAAGAAAGAGATGAAAGTATTTAGCGCTCAGTATGACAAAAGCTTAACATTAATTCATAATGGCAGCGGTGCTTCTTTAACTATTTATCGTCCAAAAGCCCAGGTTAAAAACTTGGGCATGGCCTTGCCCCATGTTTCGGTGTTATGTGTGCCGCCGAATATTTCCACGTATGTAATGTCCGTCGGGCGGGTATAGCCTTTGTCTTCCAGTTCTATAATCAGATCGATGGTATCGTCGATAGAGTCGATAATACCGTTCTTATTGCGGTCGGCTGTTTCATCCTTGGTACCGGTTTGCAGCCAAAATTGCAGATCGGGTTTGCCTGCGGTTTCGCGGATCATGTTATGGGTAATGCGGTCGGCTTCGGTATAGTCTTTACCCAGATCCTTACTGCGCCACCAGAATGAACCTGAGAATACGCCAACCTTGTTGAAGATATCCGGGTTGTTCCAGGCAATATCCAAAGCGGATAACCCACCCAATGAAAATCCGGCGAAGGCAACGGTTTCGAAATTCTTTACCGGCATTATTTTATCTATCTCCGGCAATAACTCGTTCTTTATAAAATCGGTATACAGACCGGCTTTTGACCCACGCTTCTTAAAATCATTTTTTCCGGCTATGCCTTATTCCTGCAGACGGTTGTCATCGGTATAAACAGCAACCACGGCAACAGGCTTTATTCGGTTATCGCTGTATAGCTTTTGCAATGTTTGTTTCAGCTGCAGATTTTCTATTTCCTGGCCGTCATTAAGTAACAACAGGTTTAAAGGTTCGGCACCACTCATATCGCCCGGCAATAAAATATCACAGGTTACTCCGCGCTTCAGCACGGCAGAATTTATGGTGATCTTATTTTCGGTTATCGTCATTTGAATTTCAGTCCAGCTCAAATACATCGCTTGTTCAATTTAATGGGCGCAAAAATAGTTTATCTTTCTGTTTATGTGCGACTAAACGAAAAATCGTTACACATTCAGTATGAATATTTAAAAAAATAATTTGCTAACTTAACCCTCATAAACTTAAAAATTTTGACTGAACGCTATCACCGCTGGTATTCCACTAACCTGGGCCTTGATGTTGAAATGCTGGTTTTTGGCGACCGGGGTTATCCGGTAATCCTGTTCCCTACTTCGCAGGGCAGGTATTATCAGAATAAAGATGAAGGATTGATAGACAGTGTGCGCTGGTTTATAGACGAGGGCCTGGTAAAGATATATTGCCCCGAAAGTTTCGACTGGCTTACCTGGTACAATAAAGGCGTTTCCCCGGCAGAACGTGCAAAAAACTACGCCTGGTATGAAAAAATGCTGGTTGATGAGCTTTTACCCTGGGCCACGCACGAAACCGGCATGGCCAAAGTGGCTTCGGCGGGGTGCAGCTTTGGGGGTTACCATGCGGCCAACTTCGCGTTCAAACACCCCGATAAGGTTGCGCACCTGTTCAGCATGAGCGGAGCGTTTGACATAAAAATGTTTACGGACGGCTATTATGACGATAATGTGTA
>JBQCIS010000160.1:0-21109 GCA_051953515.1 Mucilaginibacter sp. | reverse complement strand
CCATAAGGCTTTTTAGAGTCGCCACCTACAATAGACAAGTGACCCGGCGAGTAATATGATGGTATGCGGTCAATAATTTCCAGGTTATCAATTTTCCACTTTACTACTTCTGACGATACGAACATCGTAGTATAAGCATATCCTTTGCCATCAAATTCTGTGTGCAGAGGTCCAAGGCCCGGTTTTTTAACCTCGCCATGCAATACGGATTCATATTTGAGTACAGGCAGGGTCTCGTCTATCATACCGTCATAGTCTTTTTTATCGATAGCAGCCAGCATTTTTTTGTATGAAAAAACCGGTATTACTGCAGCTAACTTACCGCTGGCGGCAATGTATTCACCATCTGGCGTTACATCAACACCATGCGGCGACTTTGGGCAGGGCATATAATAAACAAGCCCCGGAAACTTGGTCACATCCAGCATTTGTGTTCCTGTTTCCATAGTTGATGTGGCGGTATGTGTTTTTTCATTATAAACGTTATGAGCATACCTTACCGGCGTTTTAACGCCTTTACCTTCTTTAATCAGTTCCTCTGCTTTTTTCCAGTTAATAGCCATAATAAAATCCTTATCTCGTTGGCTGGCATTTACTTCCAATAAAGTATGTGCCTCTTCGGTATTATAGCAGGTGAAAAAAATCCAGTCGTGCGAGATGCCTTTGCCGGCATGTGCCAGATCATAATTAAATGGTGGAACAATAAGCTGAAAAGCAAGGTTCATTGCGCCATTGGATGGATTTACTTTTACAAATGACACAGCGCCTTTGAATGATTGTTTATAGCTGTCTATCGGAACATCGCCCTTGGTGTTATCCAAAGGCTCACTGAACCGGGTGTTGCCTACAACATATTCTGTGTTTTCAGTACAGAACGGAGATGCGTGATTACCGCCGATATTCGGCAGTTCGAGTATCTCGTCGGTTTTAAAAGTAGCAAGATTGATTCTGGCTATACGTGGTGTATTATTACCGTTGATAAACAGCCACCGTCCATCGTCTTCACCATTGGTTTTTGACAGCTCGGGGTGGTGAGAATCATCCCACGGTACGAAACCATGCGAAGTGTTGAGCATTGGTTTGGTTTCTTCCGAATAACCGTAACCATTTTCGGGGTTTTGTGAAAAAACAGGGATCACTTTAAGCAAGCGACCTGACGGTATGCCATAAGCAGAAACCTGCCCGCTGAACCCACCCGACAAAAACGCATAAACTTCGTCGTATTTACCGGGTGGTACATAAACTTTTTGGGCTGCATCGGCATCAACATTTGCCCCAACTTTTCCCGGTTTACAGGAAAATGTGGCCAATAAGCCCGGTAAAAGTATTGCCAGCGCGAAGGATTTAAGAATAGAAAGTTTCATGATACAGTATTTATTGTGATTAATGGTTATCGTTTTTTCTGAAATATTCCAGAATCTGACGTGTTTCTTCGTCTGTAACATTCTGGAACGTCATCTGGGTCAGATACTTCGCCAGCAATGCTTTGCCAACGGGGTCTTTTTGCTCCATTTCTGCAGGGTTAGTAATCTGGTTCATGATCCATTCCGGGGTACGCCTAAGCGTTACACCTTTTAAGCCCGGGCCAACGAGTTTCTCGTCGGTAACTTTGTGGCATGCAGAGCATTTGGCCGTAAACACAGCTTGCCCCTTTTCTGCCATAGCCGCATCAATCGAGCCAATTTGAACAGAAGTGAATTTGCCAACACCTTTGCTATCGCTTTTTGCAGATGGGTCAATATCCTCTGTAGTACTTGAAGAAGAAGATGATGATGATGTTGTTGTTGTGGAGTCAGTTCCTGATGCGGCCTGGTTACCTCCACCGCCACAGGCGTACAATAAAGTGATGCCGGTAATTGCCAGTGCTGGAATTAATTGTTTTAGATTTTGGGTATTCATCGTCGTTAATTTTTATCGTTGAAATTACTTTGCGTTAATCTGTTAAGGCATGACCATGCTTACATTGTAATATGATACAGATCATGTTTTTGAGTGGATTTTAATGTATGAGAACCGTGTATTATGAGTTTGTAAGTTCTTTTTCAATTTGTATTGCCCTTGGGAAAAGTATATTGTTTTCCAGGTGAACGTGGCGGTGAAGGTCGTTCTCGTATTCATCGAGTTTTTTGAACAGGATCGTATACGACTGACAGGCGTCCGCCGGCAACTGGTAATTCATCGTCAAATCCCGGATCGCTTCAAAGTCTTCACCGGCCTGCTCATGTTCGGATTCCATTAACTGTATAGGTGTTGAAATCTGGCCAAAATCGGCAGGAGGGATGGTGTCGCCAATCTTTTGGTGATGAGCCAATTCCTTAATGCGTGGAAAAAGTATATTTTCTTCTTTCATAATGTGCAGCATCAGGCCGTGGGCAATGCGTTCAAAAATCTGGGCTACATCGATCAGTTCCGGGTGGCTCCCTCCATGTACCCTCGCCACCTTTTGGGCCAATTCACGTATAAACAGTGTGTTATCTCTAACATACTGATGATGTGTATTCACAATATACTCGCAGAGGAATCCGATATCCCATTTCTGAAAGTCATGCTCGCTGTTATTGGTCTGCTGTGCTGCTGCGGCCAGATCTTCCTCCAATTTCAATGAATCAATACCCTTTTTAATACATACCTCTTTAACCGTTTTCTTTCCTCCACAGCAAAAATCGATGCCATACTTCTTAAATACCTGCGCTTTTCGATAGTCCGCGGCAACTATTTCGCCTATAGTTTCAGCATTCTCTTCCGCAAGCCGTTTTCCGATACGTACATGCCATATTTCAGGCCCTTCCTCCAGATACTCCCAATTGAAAGTTTTTCCGCGTTCTGCCAACAACTGATAATATAGTGGCTTGGGGTCATGGTCATTGTGAATGAAGAAGGAGTCGCCTGGTAGAAGAGAATCGAAACTTTGGAAGATCGTGAGATGTTTCAGCCTGGGTTCTATCACTGTTACATCAAGTACTGTTGCTGTTTCCATTTTTTTTTAAGATTGATTTAATAAAGGACAAATTTGTCTTTTATTTAGAAGCAAAAAAATGACCTTTGTCACGTTTTAGAAGAGAAGTGTCAGATTTTATTTTTGCAAGAAAAACAATCGCGATAAACAGGAATAAACTGCTGGCGACAAATAATAACAGTTGATAACCGGGTATTGAGATTCCGAATTGTGCTGCAAGTGGTTCCAGGAAGAGAAAGGCAAGATAGGTTATAGCGGCTCCGAGGTAAGCACCAATACCCCATCGTAAACGCGGTAGGAAGCCCGATTGTATCATTTGATCGAATATAAGCGGTGTAATAATACCAAGTGTAAGTAGGTGTATATAGCCAATAATGAGATCCCGGTTAGCAAATGTCCAGTTACCAATAGCAGGAATACAAACAAACAGCTGAAATATAATTTTTAATGTAGTAGCAATTAGCGCTGCTTTACTTAGTGCAGAGAAATGGCGCAATGAAGCCTTATAAGTAATGCATAACCGGAGCCAACTTATCATATTAACAATAGCCCCAACAGCGGCCAGTAGTTGAAAGGGAATGCCCGGGTTGCTCCATAGCGTGAAAATAAAGTAGAGTATTATAGTAGAATATATAAAAAGGGCAGCCCAAACCTTACTTGCTTTAGTTTGGAACATGCCAGATAATGACGAAGCTAAAAGCCCCCAGGCAGCAAGGAGCATAAATCCATTCATCTGGAAATGAAGATATATATAAATGGCATCCTGGTAATAAGGGGTATGCTTAAAGCCCATTGCCATAAGTGGCCCCAACGCCAGCGGCCCCACAGATGACAAGCATAAAAAGAACAGCGCAGCCCTGATTAATTGATATGAAAGGCCGTTTATGCGCACCTGCAGGCTTTTGTTTTTAATGACCAGGTAGGTGAAGCGATAGGTGACAACAATGAATAATGTAGAAAATATGATAGATACCGCTTTATATCCCTGTAAATAAAAGCTAACCAGCATACCATAGGCGCTAACAAGCGTTGCAAGCAAGACCCACCTGAATTCCGCCGGTAGCTGGTCAGGACTTACCAGATGGATGACCAGTAATGCGATGGCAAAAAATATCCAGCCGGAAAACGCGAAATGTGAATGTGCATGCAACAGAAATTGATAGTTAATCTGATCGATACTACCGATATGCAGGTAGCGCAATAATAGACCGGCTACGGTTAGTATAATAAAATTGACAACTGCCAGCCGGAAATAGAAAATGGTTAATTTGGTGTTCATTATTCAAGCCCTAATAATCTTTTGCCTTCTTCCGTAATATTGTCGTATGACCACACTGGTTCCCATACCAGGGTTACATCTGCCCGATAATCCGGATAATTTTTTTCGAGGCAATTTTTTACGGCATTTAAAATACTTTCGCCCACGGGGCAATAAGTAGAAGACAAAGTCATGGTTACCCCGATTATTTTCTGGGCCTGGTCAATCCCTATCTCATAAACCAATCCAAGGTCGATAATATTAATATGCAATTCAGGATCCATGATCATGCGCAGCATTTCAAAAGCTGCAGCCCTCATAAACGCGGCGTTATCAGTAATATCAAAGTTCATCATCAATTTTTGTTTTATGGAGGATAACAACAAGCACATTACCCACATACGCCAGAGCGGTTACCAGTAGGGCAATGCAGCCAACCCATGTCAACATTGCCGAGTTAATCAGATAACCAGGAATAAAGCTGAGACAAAACCCTAAAAAAGCTGTTGTTTGAATACGTAAAAGACTTCTCTTGTACAGATCTGACGGCATTGGCGTTTTTACCTTACCTGTTAAGTGTTCATAATGCTTTACCCATACAATAAAAGGCAATGTTTTAAAGGTTTGCCCCAGAATTAACGCGCTAATCCAACCCATGAGCAGCAATGCGCCGTACGCGAAGGAAAATTTGATATTCAGTTGGTTATTATTCAGGTAATAAAATATAATGAAAGGTATACACACCAGCGCCGCCGCCAACAGGATAAACGAGATCAGGCTGTGCTGCATAGGCAGATCGATGTGTCTCTTTTTTCTGGTTTGCAGGCATTTAAAAATAAAGTATAAATAACACCCTATGCCCCCCATCCCAATCAAGGCAATAAAATAAGTTTTGCTGTTTAAACCAAAGAAATAAGAATCAACAATGAAAAGAATAAGCGCGGTGACAATAAGATAATAGCTGGTTTGCAAAAGCTTTTTATTTTGATAAGATGATACCACGAACATGGGCACCAGTTTAGAACTTACACCGATAATGGTTAACAGAAACCAGCCGGCGAGACCAAGATGCGCGTGCAGCCGCAGGTAATGCAGTTGGTCCTTCGGCAAGAACGCCCCCGTAAAATTGAAAACAAGCGCTGTGCCGACCAATGCCGTCAGACACAGGCACAAGCATCCGCTAAAAATAAAATCTTCCTGGATGGTTTGTTTTTTGGTTTTGATTGCCGTTATATAAATGTTTAGGGTGAATAAAATAACCGATGTTAGTATGAGTAAAGCGCCCACCTGCATATGGACTCCCGGAATGAATATCCAGAATGCATAAACCAGGCAGATCACCCCTGGTAAAAATAATAACCAGGAAAGCCATGCAAGCTTTATGCTGTAAAGGCCGGTTTCTAAAATGACGGGGATGAGTTGGTAGCAGGCGCCAAAAACAATGCAGGTTGCCCAGCCCAGAGCAGCCAAATGGGTAACAGCTAATATTCGCGGCTGGAAGTAATGCCCCCCAAATGCATCATGAGCCAGTGCTATGAGTGACGCAAGAGCAAGAAAACAGATAGCAGCAGTAAGATAATGTGCAACCGTAACTGCATGAGCGTTGCCATTTTGTTTTGGTGCGTTCACGATTTAAAAATTAACATGTTCACATTTCCATCGGCTATATCCTTAAAAAGGTATTTATATCCCATTTTTTCCAATTCCGGCAGCAGAAAAACAGGTCTCTTTTTGTGATACACAAACAAGGCGCAACCTTCATTCAGCTCATGCAGGTTTTCTAAAATAGTAATCATAGGTCCTGGCATTTCGAGGTTGCGGACATCAATATATTTTACCGCATCTTGCCCAAACCGATTAAGCGTATCTTCAAATGATTCTATACTGCGTATGGCGTCACGGTCAGGCGGATCGATTTTAATCGCTGAACCTGGAACGATCCGGTTAAAATAAGTGACCACGGTTTCCGCATCAGGTTTTGCAATGGTGTACGTAAAGCCCTTGTCAGCCAGAAGATGAATAAGCGGAACCGGCTCAAATGTGTTGATGATCTTTAAACCTTCTTCGTATTTTAGATCATTTACAGCAGCAAGGATCGTTTTTAAAGGATCAATATTGCTCGCAAGTAGTGGCCTTACGTCTAATTCAATAAAATTACCTTCCTTTTCTATTGGGAAAACGCGGCTGGTATCTGGCTGCATGTCTGCAGTTTGGGCATTTGTAATGAAGCCCAGATCTGTCATAATACTCATAAAGTCATGCAAAGTACAGCCGGCTATTTTACAGGCATCGCCAATTGTGATGCGTCTGCTCATCAAATTGCGCAACAAGGGATTACGGAGCTTCGAAAAATTTCTGTTGAATTTAATCAGCGCATCTGTTACGGCATCCCGATCCTCCTCGAGCAATTCTTTGATCGTAGTATTTGAAGTTATCTCTTTTGCCATTGCGCAAAAATGGATAACCATAACCCTGTAAAATATGATTTAGGTCATATAAATAGATGATAATTGTATCAATAAGCAACCTTTACTAAGCGAACTATTATTTGCGGGCTTACTTAATTAAGAATGTAAAATAAGGTTTGTTGATTGCCTTTGATATTAACATGCTTTAATGGCTTGAAGGCGTTGTCAGCAACCACATCAGTTTTAAAACAAATGACTTGTATCACCTATTATAATGATTGAGTTCCTTCCTGGTAAACCGGCAAGAATACACCTTTGCATGGTAAAAAGGATAAAAAAACAAGATGATAATCGAAGATCAACAGCTGGAAGTTGAGCTCCAGGAGCTCTACCTTACCGGGAAACAATGGCTCTCTGATGTCGACTTTATGATGAGTGAACAATCATTTTTGGAGCAGTTAGTCACGGATATACCAGTAGATAAACAAGATGCTTTCCGGTTACTTATCGGCAAGATCAAGACTGCCCTTGAAAAACATCGCTCCGATATAATTATTTATATGCGCAAGCTGGAACCTCTGATCTTAAAAACAAGCCTTCGCCTGGAGCAGAGTTTGATAGAAGATTTTATTAACTTGCAACAGGCTGTAACAGGCACCATGGACGACCTTAAGATGTTTAAATATCGTGTAGTCCAGACATTACGTGCTGCCTGAAAGAATAACCAATATATTGTTTTGATAAAGAGTATCTATATCGCTTCTGCCGCACCATACAGCGGCAAGTCTGTACTAACACTCGGCCTGTTCAATATGCTTTTGGGCAAAACTGCAAAGGTGGCCTATTTTAAACCGGTTGTTTTATTGCCTCCTGCAGAGCAGCATGATGTGCATATCCAAACCGTACTTTCACATTTCCAGCTGCCCCAGCAATATGATGATTGTTGGGTATTTACCCGTCATCAGGCACTGCAATATTTACATGACGATCTTCAGGGCTTAATGCTTGAAGCTATTATAAGCCGTTATAAACAACTCGAAAAAGACTATGACTTTGTGATTATTGAAGGCAGTGATTTTACAGGCGGAGCCAGTGCATTTGAGTTTAGTATGAATGAGCTTATTGCCAGAAACCTGGGTTCACCGGCAATTCTGTTGGCATCGGGCGAAGGAAAAACTGCTGAAGAGTCGGCTCAGGAAGCCTTGAATTTCTATCAGGCCTACCGGGAAAAGGACATCCGGGTGTTAAGTGTGATGGTAAACAGGGTAAGTGCCGAGTGGGTACCGCAACTGAATGAACTACTGGTAAAGCTTTTGCCTGAGTCGCTGTTAAAAGCGGTCATTCCAACTGATCCAACCCTGGGAAATCCCACGGTAGGCGATATTTTTCAGGAACTAAAAGGTACATTACTCTTTGGTGCCGAGCAGTTAAATAATCAGGTGGATCATTTTGTTACCGGCGCTATGCAGGTGCCTAACTTTCTGAATTATCTTAAGGAGAACGTATTGATCGTTACACCAGGTGACCGCGGGGATATTATCATTAGTGCCCTGCAGGCCAATGTATCTGCAAATTACCCAAGGGTTGCTGGCATTGTTCTGTCTGCCGGCACTATTCCGGAAGGGCCTGTAATGCGACTCATTGAAGGGTCGCCTAATACCATTCCCATCCTATCGGTACCCAGCGGAACGTTTGAAACAACAACGCTGATCGGTGCGGTGAAGGGACGTATAACACCCGGGCATCTAAATAAAATACAATTAGCCATCGCAACATTCAATAGGTATGTGGATGTAGGGGCGCTTGAGCAGAGTATGGTTACCGACCAGTCGGCATCCATGACACCGCACATGTTTCAGTATCACCTTGGCCAATTGGTTAAAAAGCAGCTAAAAACCATTGTATTGCCTGAAGGTAATGACGAACGGGTATTAAAGGCCGCGGCGCGTTTAAGCGCCCAGCAAGTGGTTAAAATTATTTTGTTGGGAAATCCGACAGAGATCGCAGCCGTTATTAAGCGTTTAGGTATCGAATCAGACTTCAGCCAAGTAGTTGTTGTCGACCCTGCTACATCAGTGTACATGGAAGAATATGTGCAAACACTGTACGAGCTGCGCAAAGCCAAAAATGTGACTTTAGAGATGGCGCGTGATATGATGACAGACGTATCTTATTTCGGTACAATGATGGTTTATAAGGGACATGCTGATGGCATGGTTTCAGGCGCTGTTCATACCACACAGCATACCATCAGGCCTGCGCTACAGTTAATTAAGACAAGGCCAGGTATCCATACGGTATCTTCTGTTTTCTTTATGTGCATGGAAGACCGTGTTTCGGTATTTGGTGATTGCGCGGTAAATCCTAATCCTACAGCCACCGAACTTGCGGAAATTGCAATCGCTTCTGCAGATAATGCATTGCGTTTTGGTATTGAACCACGTATTGCCATGTTATCGTACTCATCAGGTACATCAGGTGTAGGGCAGGATGTGGACAAAGTGCGCGAAGCAACGCAAATGGTACGCAAACAGCGTCCGGATTTGATGGTCGAAGGGCCGATCCAGTATGATGCGGCTGTCGATCCGGTGGTGGGTCAGCAGAAAATACCAGGCTCTGAAGTGGCCGGAAAAGCCAGCGTATTGATTTTTCCCGATCTGAACACAGGTAATAATACCTATAAGGCTGTTCAGCGTGAAACCGGCGCGCTTGCTATCGGCCCAATGTTGCAGGGGCTAAACAAACCGGTTAACGACCTTAGCCGAGGTTGCACGGTGGATGATATATTCAACACGGTCATTATTACCGCCATTCAGGCGCAGGACCTTTAAGCATTTTTTTTAAGCATGGATATCTTTGTTATTAATTCGGGTAGCAGCTCACTTAAATATCAACTTTTTAAAGCGGGTAGTGATCAGCCCGCCTGTTCCGGCCTGGTAGAAAGAATAGGGGAGCCGGAATCAACCTTTACGCATAAATATACCCTTAACGGACAGGATGGTCAGCTTTCTTTTACCAAGTCCGTTGCAGATCATCGGCAGGCTATGGAAAGCGTCGGCGACTTGCTAACCCAGCCTGATATCGCTGTAATTCGGGATGCCTCGGCTATTCAAGCTGTAGGTCATCGCGTAGTACACGGCGGAGAGACCCTCACACAAACCACGATCATTACTCCTGAAGTAAAGGAGAAGATTAGGGCGCTTTTCCCACTTGCTCCGTTACACAACCCGGGTCATTATAAAGGAATCACGGTAGCAGAACAGATATTTCCCAACGCTAAACAAATAGCCGTGTTTGATACCGCTTTCCATCAAACACTCCCCGAGAAAGCATACCGGTATGCTATTCCGGAAAATTTCTATCATGAAGACGGCATCCGTGTTTATGGTTTTCATGGTATCAGCCATCAATATGTTTCTGAAGAGGCTGCGCGGTATCTTCAAAACCCTCATGCCAAACTAATTACTATACATCTGGGCAACGGCTGCAGTATGGCTGCGGTAAAAGCGGGTATCTCTATCGATACAAGCATGGGCTTTACCCCGCTTGACGGGCTGATTATGGGTACGCGCTGCGGCACAATTGATCCGTCGGTGCTTACCTATCTGCTGGAACATAAAGGATATCAGGCTGCCCAACTTAACGACTTGCTGAATAAACAAAGTGGTATGCTGGGGCTTACCGGCTACCGGGATATGCGCGATGTAACCAGAAAGATAAGAGAAGGTGACTCTGCTGCTATGCTGGCTTACGAAATGTATGCCTATCGCATTCAAAAGTTCATAGGCTCTTATGCAGCTGCTATGAATGGAGTAGATGCGTTGATTTTTACGGCAGGAGTTGGTGAAAATGATAGCTATATACGTGAGCTCATCTGCTCTGATATGAATTTTCTGGGTATCTCACTCGATCCATTAAAAAATAAAAAATATTCCCCGGGAATATGTGATCTTACAGGTATTGGCGGCAGCGTTAAAGTATTAGTTATTCCGACTAATGAAGAGTTAGAAATAGTACGACAATGCAGGGCGCTGTTAAATTAGGCGCTGTAAACTGAAAAGCTCCCAGGCTTAACGAGCGGTCAATTTTTAATAATTATAATAAAACGGGCCATGCCGCTGGTCGGCAGAAACGTGGCATGGCGCATTATGACATTTTATCGCCCGGAAGATGCCCTGGCCGATGGGGGTGATTATTTGAGTGTATATGCCTCCTGAATGCCCATTTTAACCGGATACGCAGATAGTCATAAAAAAGCGCAGTAAGAAGCAGGGCAACGGGAATATAGAAGGCCCGGAAACCGAAATGCAGGAAGCTGAAGCCACCGGCGATTCCGCCAAGCAGAAAAAAAATAATGATAGCCAACCGCAGAAAGATGCGGCGTTTCTGAGCACGGCTTAGCATCTTACGGGATAAAATAGCTGCTGAGAGGTCAATGCCGAGGTCGGTGAACATGCCGGTCAGGTGTGTGGTGCGTACCACCGAACCGGAGACCATTGATACCAGCGCATTCTGCATACCCATGGCGAACAGCAGGCTACCGGCAAAATATTCGGTCTCGGGCAGCGTATGCCGGTAATACGGGCCGAAGATGGCAGTGAAAAGTACAATCAGGATGATAGCGACAATAGGTAAACTATATGCGGCTGCCTTATTGCGACCAGTTTTGCCAATATACAGGCTGGATATGAAGGCTCCTGCCAGAAACAGAATGAGCCAGAGGGCAACCATACGGGCAGCACGAAAGTTCGTCCGGGCGAGGTTTACAGCCAGTAAGGCAGCATGCCCGGTTACGTTGGTGGTTAGCACGGCAAAGGCTATAAAACCGGCGGCATTGATAAAGCCGGCATTAAGGCACAGCAATACTGCTAATCGCAGGTTATGGCTGAAACTCCTTTGCTCTCCAGTATGACGCAACATTTGTTAAAGTTCGCGAATTTTATGCAGATTAAGGGGACTTTTCGAACTTACACGCGGACTTAGTTATTTATGCTATTTAGTTCTTCATGGACCTTTTTAAACAAAAATGGCCTTTTTCGATAGAAAAAGGCCATGTAATTAATTTACTGCAGGAGTAGAACCATTAACCCAACTGCTATTGTACTTTTTTGGTGAGCACGGATACAGCAAGTGTTTCATTAAATTTCTCTAATAATTTAATGTATTTATCCATCCAGTAGTAAACCGCATCTTCGGGCAGGCTTTTGCCAGTGTCCGTAAACAATTCATCACGCTGCTGCTGATCAATTTTGGCAAACTCTTCCGGAAATTCCTGCGAGAAATCATGACCCACTACGGAACCGATCTTCAGAATGGTCTGTATATCCAGCTTGTTCGTATCAAACCAGTTGTATAATGTACGCCTGCTTATGCAAAGCTTCCTGGCAATTTCGCTGATCCCCATACGGTTACGCCTCACCGTGCGCTCGATAATATGGCCATGGTGCAGATCTGTCTCGGTGGATATTAGCTTGGAATTTCCGCCGAAGTGAGTAGAGACATAGTTTAAATCACTTTGCATAAGATAAATTTTTAACAGTGAATACGTTAACCTATATATATCTTGCAGTTAATAAGCCTTATAGGGGGATAAGATTCTTACAGTAAATTTATCACAGTGGTTCGGTTAATTTCAACCTTTAAAAGGTCAATTTATACCTGCAAAAGTTCAGCATTTTACTAACTGCAACGAATTGCTTTTAATTTAATTCGTATGTGCGTAATGTCTTGAAACATAAGCATTAACATGTTGCATCTTTCATTGTAAAATTCAACATAGCCAATCACTCTTACCCATCTTAAATTACCTTTGGCACTAATTAATTCCAGTTCTATGTCAAACCCCTCTCCCTCATGTAAAGCCCTATGCAGTGATTTTTCTATCAATGTACGGCTTTCTCCCTCTCTGTAAAAGTCCAGGATTGAATGCCCGTTCGGTTTAAAATCAGCTGGAACCTCGAAAATTTCTTCAATTATTTCATTCCATTCCACCTCATGCGTTCTGAAATCCCGGGTCCAGATACCCAGCCGTGATATTTCAGCAACTTTGCACAATACTTCAAATCGTTCGCGTCCGTTTTTTTGCTCTTTAAGTTTAAATCGTGTAATATCCTCCCGATGAATAATAATTCCTCCCACCGTTCCATAATCAGTAAACCAGGGGGTGACATACTCCCGAAGCCACTGTTGCGAACCATCTTTTTCATTTACAAACATGTATTCGTCCTTACAGCTCTCTCTTTGTAAGGCTCGCTCATATATGCCATGAAAATAACTGGCTGATTCTGATGATATACTGAAAATAGACTGGCCAATGACGTTCTTTACATCAAATGTATAATCGTCTATCCATTTTTGCGATACTTCTATAAAAAGCAATTGTGCATCGAGCATGGCAGTGGCTACAGCAGATTGCTCCGTAAATCGCTTGTATCGGTGATAGTTTTCCCCCTTAACTTCAGCAATTGTTTGCCCGGACGACTTTTCTTTCAGGAACCTGCTGAAGCGGGCTGAGAAGTTAGACGGATTTGAAAAATTAAATAGCAGCGCTAATTGGTTCTTGTTGTACTTTTTGTCGCGTAAGTATTCTTCCGCAAGTTCCATCTGCAATCTTCTGTAATAGGAGAAGACTGAGCACTGGTATTTTTTTTTGAAATCTCTCTTGAGTTTTGATTCTGATACGAAATGCTTTTTGGCAATATACTTTATACCCGGAAACTCACTGAGAAGGCTATCCTTCAATACTTGTACAATATCGCTTAGAAAGCCGTCGCTGGATGGACCGAGGTATTTAGGTAGCTTGCTTGCTTGTTTATCTTCGGCGTTACTATCAGTATTTTCAACTATATGCGCATAAAAGCCGAGAACTTCATTGCCGATCTTGTCAGGTGAAAAAACAATAAGGAAACTGACGGACCTGCCATTAGGCAACATAGTGGAACAAGTGGCTGCATAGTTTTCATTTTTTACCTCCTTTTGGAAGTAATCAGAAGCCTCCTTGTACGTTGTTCCAAGTATTTTACTCACATGCATCTTGTCGATAACTTCATCCGGATGCATATCTATCCACTGCAAAAATGCTTTACTTGCTATTTTGCATATAAGGTCTTTGTCCCAATATGTTAGCATTATCGTATCGGCTAAGGTTGAATCACTAACTCTTCTCATAATTTTTTTTCAATTCTGTCGGTTATTAAATAGGCAGAGTTGTATAAGTCCGTGATTATTTTCATTAAGTTAGCAAATTTTAACAATTTCTTAACAAAAAAATTGATATATGTCACTTTTTTAGGTGATTAATAAACTCATTGTCAAGCTTTTCAAACTCTGAGTTGTTGCTTACAAAGTCAGGTAAAAGCTTTTTCATCTTAGCCACTATGCTATCTGCTGTATCCAAAACACACAACCGGAGAAGGTCTGTAATTACTGCTTTAATTTCGGCATAACAGCAAGGTATCGTGGTTGAAACCATGATATCTTTATTGTGGGTGGGTAAAGACGTTTCTTCCTGGTTGAGCAGTTCTTCATGCAGTTTCTCGCCAGGCCGCAAACCGGTGAAAACGATCTCGATATCTTTCTCCGGAACAAGGCCGGCAAGCCTGATCATGTTTGCTGCCAGGTCAGCAATTTTAACGGGTTTTCCCATTTCGAACAGGAAGATCTCGCCACCATTACCCATCACCGCTGCTTCGAGAACAAGGTGTACTGCTTCAGGTATAGTCATAAAATATCGGGTAATATCGGGGTGTGTAACAGTTAAAGGGCCACCTTTTTCAATCTGCGCCTTAAATCGTGGAATAACAGAGCCGTTGGACCCCAGCACATTGCCAAACCGTGTTGTTATAAACCGGGTTTTAATGGAAGGGAAGCCGACTGAATTTTCGTTATCCAAATCGGCGGTGATATTATTTAAGGACTGAATATACATTTCGGCAATCCGCTTAGAAGCACCCATAACATTGGTAGGACGCACGGCTTTATCTGTAGATATCATGATAAATTTCTCAACATTATGGCGTATGGCGGTATCCGCCAATATTTTGGTGCCGCCAACATTGGTTAGCACAGCCTCGGCAGGGTTATTTTCCATCATGGGCACATGCTTGTAAGCAGCCGCATGAAAAACGATCTGCGGATGATAACTGCTGAAAAGCGTTTCTATACGCCCCGGATTTTGTACATCGGCAATAAATATCTTTGCTTTATCGCCATAAGCCTTATCGGTAAGTTCAAGCTGCATATCATGCAGCGGCGTTTCTGCCTGATCGCATAAAACAATCATTTCTGGCTCATACCTTAAAACCTGTCTTACAATTTCTGCACCTATTGAACCGGCCGCGCCTGTAACCAGTATGCGCTTACCGGTTAGTTCATTATGGATATGATGGCTAACCAGTTTAATTGGCTTCCGTCCGAGCAGGTCCTCAATTTTAAGGTCCTGAAAATGCCTGATGTTGGGCTGCCCGTTCAGCCATTCGCTTGCCGGAGGAACGGTTGTTACCTTTATGCCCAGTTCTATACATTGCTGCACAATCTGCTTTTTCCCGTTGAGTGTGAGTTCTTCATGGGTTACCAACAGCCTGCTGACCGAAAATCTTTCCTTAAGCATATTCAGGGCATTTAACGGATAAACGCGTGTTTGCTCAAGGCATTTGTTAATTTTATCTGTATCGCTGTCAATAAACGCGCAAACGTGTATAAAAAGATTAGTATGCGCCTCAATTGCCCTTTTTACAAGTAATGAAGACTGTCCGGAGCCGTAAATCAATACATTCTCCTTGTTATGCTTCGGGTCTGCCCGTTTAACATATAAATACAGGTTTTTTATAATAACCCGACTGAACATCAGTAGGGATGTTGATATAAAAACATTGATGATAAGGGTTTCCCAGGCAATTTTTGTGTTAAGCTTAAGTACAGGGATAAATAACAGATAGCCGGCAAAGAAAAAAGCCGCATTAGCCAGCATAATAGCCAAAACAATACGCAGCATATCTTTTGTATCGGCGTACCGGATGATTCTTGTGTGGATTCCCATGATCAGAAAGGTGCAGATGACCGTCATGATATAGATCATGATGTAGTAAAGATCATGGAGCGAATAAGTGAATTTTCCGCTTAGCGAAGAGGAAAATAATAAGGATGACATGATCGTCAACAGATCAATTGACAGGATCAGCCATTGGGAATGAACCCTGTCATGGAGCAGCAAATTTTTCAAATAGTTCATGGCTGAGTTATTGAATGCGGGCGTTAGTACAATGTGTTATTGATCCGGCAGCGACTGCTGGTGGAGGGGGAAGTGCTAAATCAACTGTAAGTTACTACAGGCGCTTTTTAAAGAAAGTTATAAGTTGTAGGTTAGGCATAATAAGGTTTCTGCAAGCAGGTTACAGGCAACGGTAAAGAGGGAAAAAGTCTACCTCGGTATCTTTATCAATGCTGCGTTGATCAAGCAGCGACTGATAGACGGCCGGATCAGCAATAAAACGCCAGGTTTGATAAGGTAAGTGAAGGTCTGAGAAGGTGGCTTTCCAGTAAAAAAGCGAGTCTTCTTTATAACCCAGGCCGCCACCAAGGTTGTAATATTTCATGCCAAGCGATTTGCCTAATAATGATATTTCATCAACTAAAAACTTTACCGGGCTGTATTTCCGGTATTCATCCCGTGTGCCTACAAGGTAACCTTGTATAATGCCTTTAGTAAATGTAACAATGGTGCTTGCTATAACTGTATCCCCGTCATAAACCATAAGCATCCGCGCATCATATTCATCTGTAGCAAGTAACTGAAAGATTTGTTCTTCGCTGAATATGTAGTAGTCGGACGCGCCAACACGGCGCATATTTTCCAGATAGATATCTATGAATGTTGAAACGGCCTCATAGCCTTTTTCTTCCTTTATAAAAAAGCCCTTTTTCCAGGCTTTCTTTAATGCAGGAAGAATAGAGTCGCGGTAACGTGCACGCTGCGTTTGTGTATCTACCGATAGATCCAAAGCCACGATAAGCCCGTTACTGTGTATCCCACCCAATTTTTGCAATATTCGCTGCTGTTGATAAAATGGATGCAGCCTGACAAATACAGACACGAACCCACCCCTTGTGAGGAACTGCATAAATTCAGCGCAAAACTCATCTATCAGTTGCTCCGGAATGCCTTCCATTGCGTTGTTGCTAAACGGGCCGGTGTATCCGTATACACAGGTCAGGTCGTAATAAATTGAGCCGGGTATACTTCGTTTAATAAGGGGCAAGCCAATAAAACCATCGTTATTTTCGTAAATAAATAAAAACGGATGGCCAGATGTATCTAATGAATGGTAATGCCAGCTATGATAAAAATCATGTTCGGCCGCTTTTAAGATATAGGCGTTCCATTCCTGCTTGTCCCGGAGCGTTAAAACTTTTGTCATAGTTTTCCGAGGTAGAGTATTAGCTATCAATAATTCGCGGCCATATACCGTTCGCGAGACAGTTCCATGCCTATAAATCCTTCGTTTTTACGTGCGATTTCAAAACCGGCTTTTTCGTATAATGCAAGTGCCGGTATATTAGCCGGGTGTACGTCTAAATATATATAATCAAGACCCAGCGTTTCAAAACCATACTGAATGATAAGGGAGGTAGCCTGGTAGCCAACGCCTTTGCCCCAATAAAGTCTGTTACCAATAAATAAATGAAGTTCTGCACGGCCGTTATCGATCTTCAATAATTGAATGTTACCAATATAGGTATCCAGTCCTTTAACGCAGATGGCAAAGCGCTTTTCATCTGGTTGTGCAAGTTTTTCGCGGAGCCATTCGGTCTCAATTTCTTCCGTTATATAATCGGACGATTTAAAACTTGTATAAATCCAGATCTGTCTGTCATTTCTCCATTTGTAAGATATCCTGGCATCAGCTAACTCTAATGGTCGGATGTAGACGGAAATTGTCATAACAACTGTTTTAAGATATTCAACATTAAAAACATATCCTGAAGATTGTAACGTTGATCTATAGGTAGCGGCACCAGATTATGAGCCAGGTAGTTTTCAAACATATTTTTGGTAGTCCATTTGAATACGTTTGGCCAATAGGTAGCAACAAATATTTTTCTTTGAATCAAATGGACCTTCAAAAATCGGTCGGCATATAAAAAAGGATATACCATAGGGGCTGTGTTAGGATGGATGGTTACATCTAACTGATTAATATCTTTTAAATGCTTATGCAGAAAGTTAAAATTCCGCTCCCTGATGCGGGCGCATTCTTCATAATTAACACAGGATAATATTCTCCTGGTTAGCCTTGACATTAGTTTGATGTCATTTTCCTCCAGGCTCTTATTATTGGCAATGTAATCACTGTATCCTGCTTCTATGCCATGATCAAGGTTCTTAAGTAAATGCGATGACCTGCTGACCGATGAATCGACCGGAAACTTTTTATTGATTTTTCGCCGTATCTGCAAATAAGCGCCATCGGCTACACCAAAAAACTTTCGGCACGAATAAAAAGTGTCAATAGCCGCTAAAGGCTCCGAAAAAAATGCTTGTGAGTTATCAATGATTAAATTTTTAATGCGCAGAGAAAGCAATTTTACCTGTTCTTGTTTTATGCCAAAGTAGTTGGTATACAGAAATGCGGCATGCGGCTCAATATCAAAGTCAATTACCGGGCCAAGCGCTTTATCGATGGTATAAAACTGGTACTCGATCCCTAATTTTGCAACGGGCTCCAACAATGCCTCGCAGGTATAATAGGGCAGATACAACTTAGTATATCTTTTTTGCTTCAGAATGTATTCCAGTGCGTTTCGGCCGGTATTTAAAGCAAGTAAATCTGGATAAAATTCTCTGCCCCGGGGCAATTCGAGCCCCAGGTACCCGCCTATGGGCAAATGGGCAGTGTGATTTGGCTGCATGAATTTTAATTAGCTCAATAAAACGTTTCTAACCTTGGTCGCGCTGGTACATACGCAGGTGTACTGGTTGATAGTACTCATACAGGTCTTTCGGCACACGGGCATTATAACCAATAACCTGGCGCTGGTTGTCAGACAAGTAATCGCCGAAATCATAGCCCAAATACCTTGGATAGTCCAGCTGTTGTTTTATGTATGGGCGGGTGAAACCAAGCGTAAGCGCCCTCCGGGGAGAGTTGAGAAAGTTTTCGCCTGATGCATGCCATACGTTTGCGTCAAAAAGAATGATGCTTCCCCGGGAAGTGAGTGCACGGTCTGATTGTTCAAAAAAGGTAGTTTCATTTGGCCGTAGCTTTTGTTTATGTGAGCCCGAAAGGAAATGTGTAGCACCATTTAATCTGGTAAAATCATCCAATGTAACAATCATCTGTATCAGCATCCGGCTATCGGTGGCATAGGTCCTTATGTCGCGGTGCATCCGGCTCAGATAAGGGTATTCGTTCTTTGAATGTATCACTCCGCTTATCCCGTTCAAAATATAATTTCCGCCGAGAAAATAACGGATCTCCTCATCGCAATACATCTCCTCTATAAATTTTAAACTGAAATTTTCACGCTCCAGCAGGTGGTGCAAAGTGCCATTCATGTTCGCGCTGATGCCATTCTGTAGCTGTATGCTGCGTCGTAAATCATAAGCCGGCGCAAGATCCTGATTAATCTGATCGACAAAATCACTGTCGAGGGCATTCTCATAAATGATCCAGCCACTATGCTTAAATGCAGCCTTAAAGTCGGCCAACGTCCTTTCGGCATATTGTACCTTGTTCGTCGTCATTGGATAATTTAAAAGTTATCAATTAGTTATCTAATTGCATTATTTTCATCATTTGCCTGTTGATAAGATTCACATCGAATTTTTTACGGGCAAGCGCCAGGCTGTTCAACCCATATTTTACGATCTCTGCCGGTTGATTGATGAAAAATTCCATTTTACAAACTAATGCAGGCACATTTTTAACCGATACCAAAAAGCCATTTGCCTTTTCGCCGGCCTCTACAGTTTCCCGGCATCCGGCCGAATTGCAGGTAATTACCGCACGGCCCATAGCCATGGCTTCCAATAAACATCTCGGAACGCCTTCGCCATAATAGGAGGGTAGCACTACAACTGAAGCTTCTTTAATAAATGGACGGATGTCATCCGCTTCATTGCAAAGCTGAACCACCGTTCCACTTTTTATCTTTTCGTAGAGTTCGCTGCTTATCGCATCTATATTATTGTTGTAGCTGCCTATTAGCCTGAAATTTATCTCAGGATAGCGGCGCTTCAGTATCCGTGCTGCTTCGTAGTACTCGAGAACACCTTTTGCGTTGATGAGCCGGGCTATCATCAGAAAATTAACCGAACCATTGTTTGCCGGAGTATACTGATAGTGGTCCAGGTCAACGCCTGACCCATTTACAAAAAATGTTTTATGCGGAAGTTTTAATATTTTCTCTTTCAAAAGCGTTACATAATCGTCGCGATTCTGAAAAATGATGCGCATATGGCTGCGTCTGTGACCTTTCAGGCTAAACCGCAATAATAAATGCGTGATTCTATTGACCATACTTTTCCGGCGGTAAGGCAGGAAATTATAGCCCAATCCGGTAAGCATGGGTGTAATACGTTTTACACCACAAATTTTTGCGAGAATGGTGCCGTATATAACCGGTTTAAATGTATAGGGGAAAAATACGTCTGGTTTTAGCTTTCTTAACAACTTGTATAACTGAATGATATACCGGATGTCTGAAAGCACTGAGACATTACTCCCGTTGAGGTTGTTTTCGTAAATGTCCACATGCAGTGATTCCAGTTTATGCCGAATATTTGGGCGGGTGATCCTGGGTGTAAATACACTTACCTCGTGTTTTTTTACCAGTTCTTCAATCAGTTTGCCTCTGAAGTCAATCAACGATTTAGAAGTATCGCAAACGATCAGTATCTTCTTTCCACGTTCCATAGCAGGAATAAATTATCAGGCGATGCCAGGGGAAGTATATTATGCTGCCGGTAGATCGCCGGCGGTTAAAGTATGAGAAGCCAGACAAGACCTGGCGTTGATTGGTTCAGGCGAAGAAAAACATAGTCCGGATGTACTCCGGACTATGAAATAGGTTTATAATTATTAAATTGTTAAAATAGCTTATTGAGCTGTTAAAATAGCGCCTGAGCTTTTTTGTACAATAGCAGGAACATTCGCCACAGGATCAAGTACTGAACTATAGCTGTATTCAGGTACCCAGGTAGAAAGTGGGGTGGTAATATCGTTCGCACCACAATTGCTGAAAATATCTGTACTAACACCACTGAAATAACCTGGAGGGTCGCCTGCCAGATTGGTAGACATTGGTTTTAAACAGCCAGAAAAGTATTCATTATCTGTTCTTATAATGCCAGCTGCGCGCGCGCCCAAAGAGTAGCCGCTGTTATTCAGGTGGTAGTTATTAAATACATGCACACGGCCGAAGTTCATGTCGGGTTCGCGTTCGCTAACATTATACCAGAAATTATGGTGAATAGTTACGTGCAGGTGA
>JBQCIS010000159.1:0-4292 GCA_051953515.1 Mucilaginibacter sp. | reverse complement strand
CAGAGCAATGCCATATACAACGATAAACACAATGCAACAGCGGCACATTATGGCAACAATGAAGTTGGCCAGCGCCGCTACAACCAGCAGCAACGAATTGCCAACGGCATAAGCAATAACCAATTAAATGCCGGGCAAACTTCAAAGCTTGAAAACCATGAGCAGAACATTAACGGCCGTATAGCTGCAGACCGCCAGGCAAACGGAGGCAGGCTCACAGCAGGGCAATACAGACAGGTCAATCGCCAGCAAAACCGCGCAGGCAGGCAAATTTACCGCGCGCGTCACAAATAAACGCACCGTTTAAAATATGTGTAACAATAAAGGCGTGGATAATATCCACGCCTTTGCCACACACAAATTAACACCCGATGAGGGTTGTCGCTACGGCTAAAACATATACTGGTTATTGTGTGATCTGCACAACACCCATATTGGTTACCATGCCATTTGTAACCGCCACATTGGTAACGGTTTTTATGGCATAAGGGCTTACGGGCACGAACTTCACTTCATAGGTACCGGGATCAAGTCCGGGGAAATAAAACTTGCCTGTTGTATCAGCTATGGCGCCAATGGTATCTGTTCCGCTGATGACATAAACCTTGGGGGAGGAAGCAGCAGGGATAACAGTACCGGTTATAGCACCCGAAGCAGCCTGGGCAATAGCGCGTATTACCGGTTTCAGGATATACTTGCCGTTACCGGTTAACACGATAGACTGTGCGGCATCAAAATCGAGGGTAATCGTATAGTCTATACCACCGGTAAGGGTTTGATGCAGATTAAGTTTAACGCCGGAGGTTTGGCCGCTTGGTGTAGTCAGGTTAGAGGCAACACCGTCAACAACTACCTCGTTTCCGCTGTCGTTCAGCACAAGGCGTATTTGCTGGATAGTACCGGCCTGGATATCCTGACCAGCCAGAACAGTGTCCTTACCTAACCGGAAGTGCAAAATATCCAACGGTCCACCGTTAACATTCATGGTAGACGTTCCTTTATCGGTTACGATCACTACACTTTTAATATTAAGGATCACTGCGTCAAAAGCGCCAGGGGCATCCGTCATTTTAACGGTTACATGCGAAGTAGTGCCGGCATTTACCGTATGATCCTTTGTACAGGAGAATAAGCAAAGGCTAATTAGGGGTACGAATAACAATATTAACTTTTTCATAATACTTGCATATTTTGTTTACGATGATAACACCCTTTGTGCATTTAGGTGTTGGGTGTGTCGATGAATGGGCGATTTGTATCGATGAAGGTGTATTTAGGGAGCGGGGCGGGGTGGGTAATGACGTTTTTTTTGAGAATAGTGCCCACCGCCACAGGGCTCAAAGCTGAAGAGCCCCCTCTCTCCAATTAGGAGTCTTTCAGACAAGAGAGTTCTGAAAACACGTTATTTATTACAAAGGAAGGCTTGCTTTTGGCAAGCCTTCCTTTGTAATATCGATATTGAATATAATTTCGAATATCGAAAATTCAATTTCATTATTCGATATTCATGATTATCCTAATAATACCGCTTTTACAATGTCCAGTATACTGAACGCCTCTGGCGAAGTTGATGCTTCAGCGTATACGCGCAATACAGGTTCGGTACCAGACGGGCGGATCATTACCCAGTTACCGTCGGCGAAGAAGAACTTATAACCGTCAAAGTTTTCGGTACGCTCTACTTTCAGGTTACCAAAGCTGGTATAACCACCGCTTTGGCATTTGCTAATGATGTGTTGCTTCTGATCTTCGGTAATGTGCAAATCGTAACGTTCAACCGCAAATTTGCCTACTATATCGTAAATTTCCTGTACCAGTTCCTGCAGGCTGCGGCCCGTTCTGGCCATAAATTCCCATATCATCAAACCCGCCCATATACCATCGCGTTCGGGAATGTGGCCGTTAACCGCGATACCTCCCGATTCCTCGCCGCCAACCATAAATGGTTTATCGGAATTCACAATCAGATCGCAAATGTGTTTAAAACCAATTTTAGTTACCGTATTGTTCAGTCCGTAGGTATCACACAGTTTCTGTATCTTGCTGGTGCAGGAGAAGGTGGAATACACCTCGCCTTTTACACCTTTTACTTTATATAAATAGTGGATGAGCAGGAGCAGAATATGGTGCGAATCCACAAAGTTTCCTTCCGAGTCGTACAAACCAATGCGGTCGGCATCCCCGTCGGTAGCCAGGCCCGAAGCGATCTCTCCTTCCGAAAGCCTGATCATATCTTCAAACTCCGTCAGGTTACGCTGGATAGGCTCAGGCGACAGCCCGTCGAAACCCGGATTATGATCGCAATGCAAAAAAGTAATATCGGGCAGTACACGGCGCATTACATTCTGGCCTGCACCATACATAGCATCATAAGCCCAGCTAAGGCCGCTGGTGCGAATAATATCCAGGTTGAAGTTATTTTCTAAATGGGCCACATACATATCTTCCAGGTTCACATATTCAATCAGGCCATCGCCTAAGTACTCATTTATGCTTTTTAATTGCAGCGAAATGGTTTGAGGAATCTGCGATTCTACCTTTTCAATATCGTCTGGTGTAGCGGGGCCGCCATAATGGGCTTTTATCTTATAACCATTATATGCAGATGGGTTATGGCTGGCTGTAATAATAATACCGGCAGAGGCATGCTTACGCACGGTACCCAGCGAAACCATTGGGGTGGAAACAAAGGCATCTTCGGCACGAAAAACCTTTATGCCTTGCGATGCCAGCACAGCGGTAGTTGTGTCGGCAAACAGCGGTCCTGCAAAGCGCGGATCGCAGCCAACAACGGCAGTAGGATTTTTAAAGTTTTGCTTTAGCCAGAGGGCGGTGGCATAGGCGACGCGTTTAATATTTTCAACCGTAAAATCGTCAGCTATAATGGCACGCCAGCCATCTGTACCAAATTTAATTTTTATCATGATAGAATGTGTGATATAGTGTTTAAAATCCTAATTTTAGCGCCTTAAAATTGATACAAGAATATCAATCATTTATGGTAAAAGGAAACGAAAAATGAAGGTTTTAAAATTTGGGGGAACGTCTGTAGGAAGTCCTGAGAGAATGAAGAAACTGCTCGATATTATCGACGCTAACGAGCGCCAGGTAGTAGTACTATCGGCAGTTTCGGGTACAACAAACAGTTTAGTGGAAATTGGCCAGGCCTACCTGGCCGGCGATAAGACCAGGGCCGCCCAACTGATAAAGGTACTGAAGGATAAGTACGAGGTTTTCATCAAAGAACTGTTTACCAAAGACGAGTTCCTGTCACAAGGCAAGGAAGTGATCAATTATCACTTTGCGTTACTCAGTAATCTGTCGAACGACCTGTTCACCACCATCGAAGAAAAGATTATTCTGGCACAGGGCGAGTTACTGTCTACCACACTGTACCATGTGTATCTGAAAGAGATCGGTATACCATCGGTTTTGTTGCCTGCGCTTGATTTTATGAAGATAGACGAGGACAATGAGCCAATGGTTGATTTCATCACCGAGCATTTAACGCCATTGCTGGAAAAATACCCGGACAATAAATTGTTTATTACCCAGGGATATATATGCCGCAACAGTTTTGGCGAGATTGACAACCTGCGCCGCGGAGGGAGCGATTACACTGCATCATTGATCGGCGCGGGAATACGCAGCGAGGAAGTGCAGATATGGACCGATATAGACGGCATGCACAACAATGACCCGCGCATTGTAAAGGGCACTAAGCCAATTGCACAATTATCATTTGACGAAGCTGCCGAGCTGGCTTACTTTGGCGCAAAGATATTGCACCCGCAAAGCGTATTCCCGGCACAGAAATATAAAATACCTGTACGCCTGCTGAACACGATGGACCCAAAGGCACAGGGCACGCTTATCACTAACGATAGCGAAAAGGACCAGATCAAATCCATTGCCGCAAAAGATGGCATCACGGCTATTAAAATACAATCGAGCCGTATGCTGTTGGCGCATGGTTTTTTACGCAGGTTGTTTGAGGTATTTGAGCGCTATAAAACGTCTATCGACATGATCACCACCTCTGAAGTGGCTGTTTCGCTTACAATTGATGATACTACTTATATTGATGACATTATAAGTGAACTTAATGCCTTTGGAACGGTGGATATTGATAAAAATCAAACCATCATTTGCGTAGTGGGCGACTTTGGCGCAGACAAGCATGGCTACGCCGCAAGGGTACTGGAAGCTGTAAAACACATCCCCATCAGGATGATATCTTATGGCGGCAGCGACCGCAATATGTCCATACTGATCAATACCGCTGATAAAAC
>JBQCIS010000158.1:0-5955 GCA_051953515.1 Mucilaginibacter sp. | reverse complement strand
CTTTTCTATAATTTAGCAATTACCAATTTGCATTAACCATTAAACTATTTAAGGATCATACCGATACTAAGCTGATACTGCTATGGCGGCAAGGGGACGATGCGGCGTTTGCTGCATTGTATGAAAGATACGTTTTGCAGTTGCTTGCAATAGCGATGGACAAAACGCGAGACCGCCAGGTAGCTGAAGAATTAGTACAGGATACTTTTCTTTCTTTTTACAAAAGCAGCATATCCCTTGATAAATTAAGCACGGTGATGGCTTTTTTATATGTCATCCTTAAAAACAAGATATTAGACTGGCACCGTAAAAACATACAGCAACGCAAGTTTGCAGATTATGCGATAATGCACATTGCGGATACAGACGACTCGACACGAGCGCTGATAGAGACCAGGGAACTGGAACACCTATTACAAGAAGAGATTGAAAAGCTGCCGGAACAATGCCGCAAGGTTTTTACGCTTAGGCGAAAAGAATTTCTCTCCAACAAAGAGATCGCACTCCAGATGGATATCTCAGAAAACACCGTAGAACAGCACATGCGAAAAGCACTGCGGCTGCTGCGCATCTCCTTTATTAACCACGATGTGCTGTTTATTATTTTTTTGACGTATTTAATTTTGTGAGCAGATAAGCGCGCTGCCAGCGAAGGAGTGGAAAATGACTATCTGTGATGGCTGCTTTTAGTCAGGCATCCAAATGATATTCCTCTATTTTTCTGTACAGAGTTGCCTGGCTAATATTGAGCAGCTTAGCCGTTTGCGTCTTGTTATTTTTGGTGTACTGCAAAACGCGCTGTATGTGTAACCGTTCAACGCTTGCCAGGTCAAATGCCGAAATTCCGCCGCTAACAGAAGAAACAGGGTGTTGTAATTCCGCCGGCAGATTATCTATATTGAGTTCATTACCCTGGCAAACGATCAGTGATCTTTCTATCACGTTTCGCAGTTCTCGTATATTTCCGCGCCATTCCTGGCTTTGCAACCGTTCAACATAAGCCCGTGTCATTCCCTTCACCTGCTGATAAGCATCGCGTGTTAATTTTTGCAAAAAATACGCTGCCAATAGCGGAATATCTTCTTGCCTGTCGTGCAATGGCGGTAAATTAATCGTAACCAGGTTTAGCCGGTAATATAAATCTTCCCTGAATTTTCCCCTGCTGATCTCCTGCCTTATATTGCGGTTAGTAGCAGCAATGATACGAATGTTTACCTTGAGCTGCCTGGTGTCGCCTACTTTAATAAATTCGCTGGTTTCCAGTACGCGCAACAGTTTAGCTTGCAGCTCCATTGGCATTTCGCCAATTTCATCCAGAAAAAGCGTGCCGCCATCTGCTTCCTCTATCAATCCCTTTTTATCTTTGGCTGCACCGGTAAAAGCGCCTGCCTTATGACCGAAAAGCTCACTTTCCAACAATTCTTTGCTAAAAGCACTGCAATTTAATCCCAAAAAGGTTTGTGTATTTCGCTTACTGGCCGAATGTATTGCCTGTGCGAATATTTCCTTACCCGTGCCTGTTTCGCCCAAAAGTAACACCGGGGCATCTGTAGGAGCCACCCGCTGCGCAAGCGTTTTGGCCTGCATAATAGCGGCTGAGTTACCGATTACCGAGTCAAAGGTGGCATAGCGGTCAACGGCTTCTTTTTCCAGTTGGGCCACACGTTTTTCAAGCTTTACCTTTTCCAGCGCACGGTAAAGCAACGGCAAAATGCGCTGGTTATCGTTAGCCTTGGTAAGGTAATCAAATGCGCCGTTCTTAATAGCTTGTACACTATCCGGTATATTACCATAGCCGGTAAGCATAATCACTTCTACATAAGGGCGCAGGCTTTTTATCTTAGGCACAAATTCTACACCATTACCATCAGGCAACTTAACATCGCATAATACCAGGTCGATATTTTCGGTCTCAAGCGTTTTTAACGCCGATTTAAAATTTTCCGATTCAAACACAACAAATCCTTCCAGCGAAAGTACCCGCTTTAGCAATTGCCTTACGTCTGTTTCATCTTCAATAATAAGTATTTGCGCTATGATATTATTGGTAGCCATGATTAAGCGTTGATTAATACATTGAAACCGAAAGTACTGCCATCGCCAAAATTACTGTTTACCCATATTTTACCGCCTTGTGCCTCAATAAATTCTTTTGAAATAGATAAACCAAGCCCTGTACCCGATTTTTCATTACTGCCGGGAACCTGAAAATACTTATCGAACACTCGCGATACATATTGCTCTTCGATTCCCCGCCCATGATCAATAACACTGAACTGAACGATGTCTTTTTTTCGCGCCGCTTTAATATTGATAGTGCTTCCTTCGGGCGAAAACTTAATAGCGTTATTAAGAAAATTGATGAGCACCCAAACCGTTTTTTCATCATCCAGATTAACAGGCGGAAGCTCTTTATCAATAGATTGTTCAATCTCTACTCCCTTTTGCGCGGCTTGTTGCTGAACGGCCTGCACCGCTTTTATCACCAGTGTTTCCGGCAGCACCGGCTCTTTCTTTAACTGTATCTGCCCGGTTTCAATTTGCGACATGTTGAGCAACTCCCCGGTTATTTTCAGCAGCCGCTCGGTGTTTTTATTAATGGTGCCTACTATTTCTGCCTGATCCTTATTAAGCTCGCCAACACGCTTGTCTTCCAGCAATTGCGTGCTCATGGTAATGGCAAATAAAGGTATTTTCAACTCATGCGATATGGTGGCGATAAAGTTGGTTTTCGCGGCATCAAGCTCTTTGTATGGGGTAATATTCCGCAGGATAACCACTCGCCCCCAGGTATTGCCATCAGTTTGGATAGAAATAGACTCCTGTACAAAAAAACTCTCTTTATTGTCGAGATATATTTTTAGCTGCTGGCTCGATTCATTTTGCAAAACCGTGCGCAGCAGGTCATTCTGAATAGCTACATCGGCAGCGTATTTACCGGCTATATCTTTCTCAGTTAAACCGAACAGATTTTCTGCTGCCGAGTTGAGAAAAAGTATTTCGTTTCGGTTGTTAAAGCCGATAATACCATCGTTCATTTTATTAATAATGGCTTCAATACGGCCTTTTTCTGCTTTTATCTCGGCAAGGTTACTGTGCTCATATTCATCCAGTTTTTCGGCCATGCTGTTAAACGTTTTGGCCAGGTTACCAAACTCGTCCTGCTGCTCCAGGTGGATGCGAGTGCCATAATTTTTATTGGCAACCTCCAGTATGCCTGCATTTAATTCTTTTATCGGGCGCGAAATAATTGAGGGGAATTTAATAATGAAAGAAAACGCTGCCAGACTGAGTATGGTTACAATAGCTGTTAACCATAGTGTTGCCTGCTTTGCTGTGGTAACAGCCTTTGCGTTTTTATGGATGATGGCAATCTCATTCACGTCATCTATCGTGAAGATGGCCTTATGCATTTCTTTAAACTGTGTAAAAGCCGCCGGGTTCTTTTTAAGCTCTTCAAACAAGGTGCGTACCTGTACGGCGGCCTGGAATTCGCCGGGTTCTGTTATGTTATTTTCTTCCAGGCGGAGATTCTTCTCAAATATGGGTATCTGGCTGCTATCCTGTGCAATATGATCAAGCGCCTTAAGCATTTGGCTACAATATTCCAGACTGACCTGGTTGTCTTTCAGGATGCGGCCCGTATCATTACTTAACCGGTTAACAAAGTAAATACCGAGCGCGCCAAAGCTAATGATAACAATGAATAAGGACAGCAACCCTAGCATCAGCTTGGTTTTTATAGTGGTGATCTTCATGACAGAATAACTAAGTCGATATCCATTTTACCTAAAGTTCTCAATAAATCGTTAAAGGTAGCCGTCTTCAGAATAATGCTCAATAACGAAAGATGAGGTTTGCCCATGCACAGCGTAGTGATCTTCTTCTCTTCAGCAACTTTTGCTATGGCACTTGCTACAACTTTGCTGGTAACCCGTACCACTTCCGCTCCCATTTGCGTAGCCAGCTTAAAATTATTGATTAAGTGCCGTTGGTCGGCAAGCCCTATCTTATCGGCAGATTCGCGCGGGGTTTGCACATACAATACAAACCATTTGGCATTGTAGTAAGTAGCTAACCGTGCTGTTTTACGTATCATCATCCTGGCTGTTTCGCTGTTAGAACTGATACAACACATTAGCCGCTCCCTGCGCGATTGCATAAGCCCAGGCACTTCGGTTTGTATCTTCCGCTCTACCTGGGTAGCTACTTCTTTTAAAGCAAGTTCGCGTAACTGCAATATTTTCTCCCCCTGAAAAAAATTATTCAGCGCATTGCCGATCTTATCGTTAGTATATATTTTACCTTCTTTAAGCCGAACAATCAGTTCATCCGCAGTAAGGTCAATGTTCACCACCTCATCAGCCTGCGCTAAAATACTGTCGGGCACGCGCTCGCTCACTTCAACTCCGGTTATTTCCTTAACATCGTGGTTAAGGCTTTCGATATGCTGAATATTTACCGCCGAGATCACATTAATGCCTGCATCCAGCAGTTCCAGTACATCCTGCCAGCGCTTTTCGTTTTTACTGCCCTCTATATTGGTATGCGCCAGTTCATCAACAATTACAATTTCGGGCCTGAGCGCCAGGATAGCCTGCAAGTCCATCTCTTCCAGCTGCTTGCCCCGGTAAAATATATGCCTGCGCGGTATAACCGGCAAACCGGCAATAAGGTCGTGTGTTTCCTTACGATTATGCGTTTCTATATAGCCGATCTTTACATCGATGCCATTACGCAGTAATGTATGTGCCTCCTGCAACATGCGGTAAGTTTTACCAACGCCTGCGCTCATGCCAATGTATATCTTAAACTTTCCGCGCCTTGACCGCTGGATCAGATCGAGAAAATGTTGAACGTTATTGTCTGGATTTTCCATGTTTTTACTAAAAAAGCAATTGCACCCTTTGTAAAAAAGGTACAATTGCAAGGTGAAAAATCATCCGGGTTTAAAGGTTAAATGCCAATGCCTTTGTTAAAATAAAATCGGCTGTTTTCATTAAACATTACTTGTAATTATTTATTATTCATTTCATCAAGCGCTACATTCAGTTGTAAAACGTTCACTTTTGCAGGACCGAATAAACCCAGCAAGGGCGCTTTCACATGCTCGTCTATCAGCTTTAGTACATCCCTTACATCCATTCCGCGTGTGCGGGCAATACGTGCTGCCTGTATCCTTGCGCCATCGGGCGACAGGTCGGGATCAAGCCCGCTGCCTGATGCGGTAACCAGTTCGGCAGGAATCTGCGCGCGGGTTACACCCGGATTGTGTTTTAAAAAGGTGTCGATGCGGTTATTCACATCCTTTAAATAATCTGGGTTTGACGGGCCTTTGTTTGAGCCGGCACCGGCATCTGCCTGGTAATTGGCAGCCGAAGGGCGCGACCAAAAATATTTATCGAGCGTAAATTTTTGCCCGATGTTTTCGTAACCAACAACTTTGCCTTTATAAGTTACTGTTACACCATCGCCATGACCTGGTGTAAATTTACCTATTCCGGCAATGGCTAAAGGATATATTACGCACAATAATACTATCAGTATCAGCGATATTTTAAGTGCGGGAAAGAAGTATGCTTTCATGTTGTTTTAGATTTAAGATGGGAGGTATGAGATTTGAGACTCATACCTTTCCATCAGTTTTTTCATTCTTTTATCTGCAATATATCTGTCGAGATGTATCGTTGAGCTTCAGTCTCAAATCTCGCATCTCCTGTCTCACCTCTATATAAATACTGCTACTGCCAGATCTATTAATTTAATACCGATAAATGGTACTATGACCCCGCCCAGCCCATATATCAGCAGATTTCGCCTTAATAGTGCGCTTGCACCAATCGGTTTGTATTCTACACCACGCAAGGCCAGTGGAATGAGCAGCGGGATAATGATGGCATTAAATATCACCGCCGACAGGATCGCCGACTCGGGACTATGCAGGTTCATGATATT
>JBQCIS010000157.1:0-12622 GCA_051953515.1 Mucilaginibacter sp. | reverse complement strand
TTTGTAAGTTTGAGCGTTCAGATTATAGCGCTAATTCACCCAACGCGCTGCATGCTTACCTGCTTATCTCCATCCTGTCAATTCCGGTCGACCCCATTTCTTATTTGTGGCCGCTACTCAGTTGCTGTGGCGGTAATAAGGAATACAAATATACGATTTTTTGGCTTGCAATTGATCAATCAATCTCTGCACTCAATTGCTGTTGCCATCTATTGCTGCAGCCGCAAAAATCCTGCCGGGATAAACCTTCAATGCTTCATCCAGGCAGATCATTGCCTGCTCAAGATCCTCATTTTTCAGTACATAGGCTAAGCGTACCTCATTCAGTCCTACCCCTGAAGTGCTGTAAAAGCCTGTGGCGGGTGCCATCATAACGGTTTTATTGTCGTAACTGAATTTTTCCAGTATCCATTGGCAAAATCTGTCAGCATTATCTATGGGTAACCTTGCAACCACATAAAACGCGCCACCGGGGTTAGGGCAAAAAACGCCTTCCATCTTATTTAAAGCGTTTACCAAAGTATTGCGACGTTTGGTGTACTCTTTGTTCACCGCTTCGAAGTATGAGTCAGGGGTATCAACTGCGGCAGCGCCGGCTATCTGCTCAACCATACCCGGACTTAAGCGGGCCTGCGCGAATTTTAGGGCGGTTTCCCAAACCGCTTTATTCTTGGTAATAATACAGCCCAACCGCGCGCCGCATGCACTATAACGTTTGCTAACGGTATCAAGCACAATTACATTTTCTTCCAGTCCATCCAGGTGCATAGGCGAGGTGAATGTTTGCCCGTCGTAGCAAAATTCGCGGTAGGCTTCGTCAGCAAACAGAAACAGATCGTATTTTAATACCAAATCCTTCAGTGCCAGCAATTCTTCCTTTGAATACAAATAACCGGTGGGGTTATTAGGGCTGCAAATAAAAATAGCCTTCGTTTTGGGAGTGATCAGTTTTTCAAACTCGCTGATCGGCGGCAATGCGAAACCATTCTCTATAAAAGAGAGTATCGGCTTAATCACAATGTCACTCTGGCTTGTAAAACCATTGTAATTGGCATAAAATGGTTCAGGTATAATTACCTCATCACCCGCATCGAGGCAGGTCATTAATGCAATAGTGATTGCTTCAGAACCTCCTGTGGTTACCAATATATCGTTGGGCGTAATGCCGTAGCCTAACTTATTATAATAAGTAGTAAGCTTTTCGCGGTAAGCTAAAGTACCTTCAGACGGCGTGTAGGCCCAAACCTTAAAATCAATGTTTTTTATCGCGTTTAGCATACCTTGCGGGGTCTCTATATCGGGCTGGCCGATATTAAGATGGTACACTTTTTTTCCGTCACGTTTTGCCTGGTCGGCAAAGGGCGTAAGTTTCCGGATAGGCGAAGCGGGCATCCGCTTTCCTTTTTTTGAGGTCGTTGGCATGGGGCAAAATTAAGCAAAAAGATTCGTTACAAACAACAGTGAATATTAGACAAACCTAAACGCCGTAGTGCTTAGGTTCAGGGTGTAAACCAACAAAAAAGGCCCCGTTTTACCGGAGCCTTTTATTTAAATTAATATCTAATTTTTTTATTTTCCGGAGGATGGTGGTGCCGCTTTCGCAACTACTTCGCCTACAATTACCAGGTTTTTAACCGGGGTTTTGGCGTTGGACGTTACCACAATAGTTTTATTGAACGGATAGGCTGCGGCAGCATTGTAAGTGATCTTGATGCTTCCCTGTTGCCCTGGCGCTACCGGCGTTTTGGTATAATCAGCTATGGTACAGCCGCAAGTAGGTTGTACATTGCTTAGTATCAATGGTTCTTTACCAACGTTAGTAAATGTAAATACGGTTGTAACCGGGGTGCCCTGTGGTATCTTACCAAAATCGTGCTTCTCCTCGTTAAACTTAAACTCCGCTTTCTGGTCATCCTGTGCGGTTGCCTTAAATGATACGAAGCCAAGAATGACTGCGCATAGTATTAAAATCTTCTTCATATTTACTTTTGATTTAAACAAAGATAAATGGTTTAACATAAAAATAAAAGAACGGACTAATCAATATCGCTGTTCATTCACTCAGTTTAATCTTTTGTTTCTTGTTATCCACATTTCAAAGTGATCAATAGCAATGCTTTTTTAACTCCAGGTTCTTTTGCTTTCACGGAAATTCATATTGTGTTTATTTGATAATCAGATGTATAGGTAATTACCTATGCTCTTCCGTAAAATAGTAAACGTCAATAAAGGCGAAACACATCTCTGCTATGTAACTTTATTTTTATGTGCCGTATACCATAGTTTAAAAACTATTATACAAACTGCACGTTTTGCATATACTTTATACCGATTACAAAATAGAATTTTATAATTTTGGCGTCTAAACAAATTTGATATGCCCGAAACTGCAATTCAAAGTATCGGTAATTTTGATGCTGTTGACCTGAGCTTTGATGATTTCAAAAAACTGGTTATCAGCGATTACCGTGTTGGTTATGAGAGCCGCCAGGCCAGTTTGCTGGGGCGCCGCGAGGTGCTTACCGGCAAAGCTAAATTTGGCATTTTTGGCGACGGCAAAGAGGTTGCACAGCTGGCAATGGCCCGCGCATTTAAAAATGGCGACTGGCGATCGGGGTATTATCGCGACCAAACCTTTATGTTCGCAACGGGGATAAGCAACCTGAAGGAGTTTTTCGCACAGTTGTATGCTAATCCGAGCATTGAGAAAGATCCCGCATCGGCCGGCAGGCAAATGAATTGTCATTATGCTACCCGTTATGTCAATCCGGATGGCAGCTGGGCTAACCAGGCTGAATCGATGAATTGTGCGTCAGATATTTCCACCACGGGCGGGCAGATGGCGCGTTTGCTGGGTTTGGCTTATGCATCTAAACTATACAGGCAAAACAAGGAATTGAGTTACCTTGAAAATTTTTCGGTGAACGGGAACGAGGTTGCTTTTGGCACAATAGGGAACGGATCAACCTCAGAGGGGGTATTCTTTGAAACCTTTAATGCTGCCGGTGTTTTGCAGGTGCCTATGGCCATATCGGTATGGGATGATAGTTACGCCATTTCTGTACCGGCTAAATTGCAAACTACAAAAGAAGATATTTCTGAAATATTAAGGGGCTTCCAGCGCGAAGAAGATGGTAATGGCTTTGAGATATTTAAGGTGCGCGGCTGGGATTATGTGGCACTCTGCGAAACTTATGACCGTGCGATAGACGTTTGCCGCAGAGAACATGTGCCTGTGCTGATACATGTTACCGAGATGACGCAGCCGCAGGGCCACTCTACTTCGGGCTCGCATGAGCGTTATAAGTCAAAAGAGCGTTTGGCCTGGGAAGCCGAGCATGATTGTTTACTGAAAATGCGCGAATGGATGATCTCATCAGCCATAGCAACGGCTGAGGAGTTGGATGAGTTAGAAGCCGCGGCGAAAGCGCACGTGCGTAACTGTCAGCGTGAGGCATGGAATGAGCTTGCAGACGAGATCAGGGCCGAATTAAATGAAACCGCTAAGGACATAGAGGAGCTATCGCACACTTCTTCAGCAAAAGAAAAATTGCTTGAAATAGCGGCAGAGCTTCGTGCCTGCATTGATCCGGGTAGAAAAGACATTGTCAGCGCTATAAGAAAATGTTTGCGCATTACCGCAAAAGAAGATAGTGCTGAAAGGCGTGAGCTGATAAAATGGCTCGAAGTAGAATCTGAAAAGAATAACGAACGCTATAACTCAAAACTGTTTACCGAAACCCCCCAATCGCCGTTGCTGGTGCCAGTGGTAAAAGCGGTTTATGACGAAGACGCGCGCATGATAGACGGCAGGGAGGTATTGAACGCTTGCTTTGATGCCAATTTTGCCCGCGACAAAAGTATTGTAGCCTTTGGCGAAGATGTTGGCGCAATAGGCGACGTTAACCAGGGATTTGCCGGTTTACAAAATAAATATGGCGACCTGCGCATTACAGATACCGGCATTCGCGAAGCTACGATAATAGGACAGGGTATGGGGCTGGCAATGCGCGGTCTGCGTCCTATAGCTGAAATACAGTACCTGGATTACCTGATTTATGCGCAAACTGTAATTAGCGATGATCTTACCAGTTTAAGCTACCGCACACGTGGTGGTCAAAAAGCACCGGTTATTATCCGTACCCGCGGTCATAGGTTGGAAGGTATTTGGCATTCGGGCTCGCCAATGGGATTGATATTAAGTTCAATGCGCGGCCTGCATATCTGTGTGCCACGTAACATGACACAGGCTGCAGGTATGTATAACACCCTGTTGCGTGGTGATGAACCGGCAATAGTAATAGAATGCCTTAACGGTTATCGTTTGAAAGAAAAATTGCCGGCTAACGTTGGCGAATTTACGGTGCCGCTTGGCAAGGCTGAGCTATTGCGTGAGGGTACCGATGTTACCGTGGTATCTTATGGTTCTACACTTCGTATTGTACAGGAAGTGGCAGATGAATTGCAGGGAATGGGCATTAACATTGAAATTATTGACCCGCAAACCCTGTATCCTTTCGATCTGGATAACTTATGCGGCAAATCGCTGAAAAAGACCAATAAGCTATTGGTGGTAGATGAGGACATTCCGGGTGGTGGTTCATCATACATTATGCAGCACATACTGGAAGCACAGGGTGGTTACTATACACTTGATGCACAACCGCGTACGCTTACTGCCAAAGAACACAGGCCGCCATACGGCTCTGACGGTGATTACTTCACCAAACCATCGCATGACGACGTGATCGAGGCCGTGTACAACATAATGAGTGATGCAAATCCGCAGAGGTTTCCGCGACTGTATTAATTAACATGTTTCTATGATATTGTTTTCTGTCATTGTTGGTATCACCAACAAATAAAATGACATTCCCAAGCATATAAAATTATTACCTTTGGCCCGCCTCATGCGGGCCTTATTATTTTAGAATTATCTATGGACAATACCGAATTTGCAACGTTAACCACCATTATCCAAAACCGCCGCACTGTAAAACCATTCGCAATGAATGGTCATAAAATACCAAACGGGCACGTAGCTGCTTTATTTGAACTGGCCGACTGGGCGCCAACCCACGGTCTTACCGAACCGTGGCGTTTTGTAGTATATGAAAACCCATCAGAGTTTTGCGCCGCACACGCTAACCTGTATCGCGAAAACACCAGCGACGAAGAATTTAACGAAAATGGTTTCAATAACCTGCTTACCCAGGGCGATAAGGCATCCCATGTTGTGATTGCTATACAAAAACGTGGCCATTTGCCTAAAATTCCTGTTTTTGAGGAGATCGTTTCAACTGGCTGTGCTATGCAAAACCTGTTGTTAGGTGCAACTGCGCTAAACATTGCAGCTTACTGGGGAACCGGAGGCATGACGCTGAAGCCGGCCATGAAAACCTTCCTCGGCCTTGGTGAGGAAGACCATGTAATGGGGGTTTTGTATCTTGGCTATGCCGACGAATATCCCTCGGGCCGAAGAAATATCCCGGTTGAGCAGAAAGTGACCTGGCATAAGTAAATAAAATATTACCACGAAATATACGTTATCCAAAAAACGGATAATACAAAAGGAGTAATTCCGTTTTGTATTATCCGTTTTTTGTTTTGTTTAACTTTTTGAAACTTCTGTGTTTGCTTTTCGTTAAACACGGTATAAGAATAATTTCTATATGGTTAATTAAATTACTTTTAGATTATTAAACTTTTTGCGTTTTATTGATACTGTGCGTATTTTTGCACTACTTCGCAACAATTACAACCTTTTCCTTTGGGCTGGGAATTATTAATTTGTTATACAGATTAAACTATTGATTGAATTATGAGGAAAAATTTTTATTGGGCTTTGTGTGTTTTGATGATTTTTGCGTTACCTTCAATAAGCTGGAATGCTGTACATGCGAAGAAACTAAACCTAACTGGTGTTACTGAGAAAACTGGAACTAAGACTGAATCACCTGCATTAAATTCTGTTGGGTTATTTGCCAAATATGCTGACGAAATTTACCAGACCGCCCGTTTGGAACAGTCGGGTATGGACGAGTCTGTATTTAAAAAGGCTTTAACTGGTTTTATTAACCTTAAAATGGCTAACCTATTGCCTAAGAACAGCTCGATCATCACTGTTGTGGATTTGAGCATGCCGAGTCGCGAAAAACGTATGTGGATAGTGGATCTGACAAGTAAGCAGTTGCTTATTCACACCTGGGTAGCACATGGTTCAGGCAGTGGTACTGCAATAGCCAGGAACTTTTCAGATATTGACGATTCGCACCAGAGCAGCCTGGGCTTTTATGTTACCGATAATGTTTATGTGGGAAAACATGGCCGTTCGCTACACCTTAACGGTTTAGATGAAGGTTTTAACGACCTTGCCCGCGCCCGTGAGATAGTGGTACATGCAGCGCCTTATGTAAGCCAGCAAACTATTAATGCCACAGGCCGTATTGGTTGCAGTTGGGGTTGCCCGGCGGTATCGCCTAAAATATCAAATAAGGTGATCAATACCATAAAAGACAGGACTATGCTGTTCATTAACGGTAACGACGATAGCTATACATCAAAATATTTGAATGAGAGCAACCTTAGTAATTATGACTTTTCTGCAAATTCATAATTTGCCCCCGAAATATCTTAAACAAAAAGCCGGAAAGTTAAACGCTTTCCGGCTTTTCTGTTAGCAGACTATTGTTTAGTCTGCTAATTTTTTTTGAAGGGCAGCAAATAGTACAATATCATGCCCGTAAACATCGCCGCGATACTGAAGTGTGCCATTGCTATCGGCCCAGCAGGTGTAGTAGGCAATGTAAACCGGTATCCTTTTAGGCAGATCAATATCGGTTGGATCCGGGCTGTCTTCTGCCATATCTTTTGATATGAGATCGTATTTTTTACCGTCGCCAAATAAATTATGTGCCAGTTCCAGAGGTTGTTGTAACCTCACACAACCATGGCTAACTGCACGTACTTTTCTTTCGAATGCCGATTTTACAGGCGTATCATGTAAATACACGTTGCTGCGGTTTTTGAATATGAATTTGATCTTTCCCAGTGAATTTTGATCACCCGGCCGCTGTTTAAACTCATAGTCAGAAACGTCGGCAGTTGACCAGTCGATACTCGACGGATCATCTACTTTTACGCCGTCTTTGTATACATCAATCCCCTTATTATCAAAATAAAGCGGGTCGTCCTGTGCTTCCTTAAGAATTTCCTTGCTGGCAATACTTTGAGGAATGTTCCATATAGGATTTACCTGTGCCATGTATATCATGCTGTTTAGCAAAGGTGTTTCATGCGGATTGGGTTTATCAACCTTGTCGGTATCGTCATAATGCATCAGGTTCTTGCTGTAATCCATATTACGGCCCTGGCCAACACACACTTCCATATTCAGGACTGAGTGCCCGCTATCTATTACATCCAGCCTAAAATCGGGGATGTTTACGATCACATAATGGGTGGCTGTAGGTTTATTTTTCCATCTTAAGCGCTCCATATTCACCAGTAATACCCTTTTTGATTCCTCTACGGACAGGCCCGGAATGGCATCGCCGTTTATGTAGGCCTTTTGTAGCGCTACATACTGTTGACTTTTAGGCTGTATACTATCGAGGTAAGTTTTCAGGTTGTTTTGGTAAAATACCTGGCTTTTAGAGTTACTGTCGGGTTCCTGTGTCGCTATAAAATAACGGGAGAATACCAATTTAGGATTTACGAGCCCGTATTCCACATCCCCGGAATAATTGATGAGCGAATTTGCCGTATATAGCTCAAGTTCGGCCATAACATGGTAGGCCTCGTTCGGTGTTTTTATTGCTTTTTTATCGTAAAGCTTACCAATTAGTTCGGTTAGCTTATCAACCTGAAACATTTGCGGATTAAAGCCGTGATCGCCTGAATGCTGGTAATAATTGATCATTACTTTCAGTCCATCGTTCTGTAACTGGCGGTTTAAAAACACGGGCTCATCATGTGTAGCATAATAAGCATTAATGACCTTGTAGTTATTTAGCTGTGGCTTTAAGCTATCAAGTACTTTTTTAAAAACGGTGTCGTAATCATCAACATCCAGTTGGTTAAATATTTTATTTGGCATTTTCTTCAACAGTATGCCGGGCGTGTCCCATCGTCGTTTCTTTTTGCATCCGAAGGATACGGCCATTAATACACAAAGCAGTGCAATAAGGGCGATGTAAGGTTTTTTAAGATTTACAGTAGCGGGTATCATTTTTCTTTTTTTGTTCACAGGTAATGCAATTGCTATACCACAAGCATTTTTACGGTATTAAATTAATAATTTTAGCCCACCAAGCATAGCATTATGAAGAAGAATATCATACTTGTTTTACTATTAATTGCTGGCCGGCAGGCTTTTTCACAAAGTTTTAAGCCTGTAAACCGCAATGCCTCACCAGAGGCAAAAAAGGTGCTTGCTTTCCTGTACAGCATCAGGGGCAAATATATCATTTCGGGCCAGCACAATTTTAATACGCAGTTAAATACTTATTCAGATAGCGCGCATGCAATAACCGGAAAATATCCTGCCTTATGGGGAACGGATTTTATTTGGGACTGGAAGACCGATCGCGGGCAGGACATTGTGAACGAGGCCATCAAAAAATGGAACGATGGCTATATTGTAACGCTGATGTGGCATACCGGCAGGCCTACTGACGACGCGCCTTTTGAATGGAAAACGAGCGTACAGGGTAAACTAACCGATGCAGAATGGACAGAATTGATTACACCGGGTACACCGCTCAACCAAAAATGGATGGCCCGGATAGACGTAATAGCCGGATACCTGAAACAGTTGCAGGACGCACATGTGCCGGTGCTTTGGCGACCATTCCACGAAATGAATGGCGTTTGGTTTTGGTGGGGAAACAGGAAAGGAGAGAACGGTATTGCCAAATTGTGGAAAATGATGTATGACCGTTTTACAAATTACCACCACCTGAACAACCTGATATGGGTTTGGGGAGCGAACGGCTTGCGCGATATTCCGTTTGATGAGGCTTATGCTTATAAAGATTATTACCCGGGTGCGGCATACGTGGATATTTTAGGCGCGGATGTTTACCACTTTGATTATGAGCAGAAAGACTATAATGAATTGAAGGCATTAGCGCACGGAAAACTGATGGCGCTAACTGAAACAGGTGAGCTGCCAAAGCCTGAAATATTATCTGTACAGCCGGAATGGGCGTACTTTATGGTATGGTCGGACTTTTTGTGGTCGGATAATCCGCGCGACAGGGTAAAACAGATCTACGCCCTGCCACAAACCCTCAACCATGAAAAAGTAAAAGACGCATTGCAAGGAGCTAAAAATGAATAAACTCGAAGTATGGCAGCGTGGCCCGGTTGATGGCATCCCGGCATTATTGCAGTCTGTTGCCCATGCGTTATTGCAGGCACGTGAAGAAATAGAGGCTATAATGAATAGCTTCCCGGAAGAGCTTTTGTGGGAAAAGCCTGCGGGCATGGCTTCGCCGGGATTTCATTTACAGCATGTGACGGGTGTATTGGACAGGTTATTTACGTATGCACAAGGCGTTCAACTGAACGAACAGCAATTGACTTATTTAAGTGGTGAAGGAAAAAATACAGGCCAAACCATAGCCGAACTCATAGCGAATTTCAATAATCAGGTTGATGTGGCGCTCAAACAACTTTCTGAAACGGATGAAAAGACCTTAACGGATGCGCGCGGCATTGGCCGCAGGCAGATACCCACTACGGTTATTGGTTTACTGTTTCATTCGGCAGAACATACTATGCGGCATTTAGGGCAGTTGCTGGTAACCGTTAGCTTTCTGAAGGCTGCACATCAAAGTTGATAGAGTTAATGAGTTGTTCGGTTTGGTGAAATTCAATCACCCGTTCATCTACAATAATATCCCGTGGAGTGATTTCGCGCTTGAGAACAATGCCTTCCAGCGAGCGGCAGCGGCTTAACGCCGTATACAACTGGCCATTCAGAAAAGCTCCACGACCGAGATCGATCACTGCTTTATCAAATGTTAAACCCTGGCTTTTGTGTATGGTAATGGCCCATGCCAGTTTTATAGGGAACTGAGTGAACGTACCGATCACTTCTGAAACGATACGGCCATTGCTGATTGAATATTTGCGGTTTTCCCAGGTAATACGCTCTAAACGATGTACACTACCATTTTGCAGGCGAACTTCGATGATATCCTGCGAAATAAATTCTATACGGGCGATGGTGCCGTTAACCCAGTTTCGGGCAGCATCATTCTTCATAAAAATGATCTGCGCGTTCTTTTTTAGTTCCAGTATGCGGTTAACGGGCAGATTGTTTACCTCAAATGTACCGCTGATCTCTCCCTCGAATCTGAAAAGCGTAAAGGGTAACTCGTTTAGTCGCCGCGAGTTTTCATTGTCGGCAATGGCATTGGTAGATGCCAGTGTGATCACAAATTCATCATTCCTCGGTACGTAGGTAGGAATGTAGCGGGAGTTCAGCTTTGCTAAAACTTCATTTTTCTTTTCGCAAAGCCTTATGCTGTCAAGCAATTGCACAAACTCCTGGTCTTTGCCTTGCCGGTGTGATATCTTGAACTCAAAGTAAGCAGGATTGAGGCGACGATAGGCAGTAGCGTTGAAAAAGTACTTGCCCTTATACACTTCGGAGAAGATCTTCATATCAAACGGGTCATTTTTTACCACGGGCGGCAGCTGGAAGATATCGCCCACAAAAATGATCTGTTTGCCGCCAAATGGTTTCTGAAAATGGCCACCGTTAATGCGCAGGTATTGGTCTACAGCCTCTAATATATCAGCGCGCAGCATGGAAACCTCATCAATGATGATGGCATTCGTTTCCTTTATCAGTTTAAACTCTTTTGAATATTGGTCATATTGTTTTATGGCCTCATCGCCGGGAACATAGGTTTTCGGTTCGAATCCGAACTGCGAATGCAGGGTTGAGTCGCCTACATTAATGGCAGCAATACCGGTAGATGAGCAAAGCAGCAGTTTTTTACGCGTTTTGGCAGCAAAATATTTAATAAAGGTGGATTTACCCGTTCCGGCTTTGCCTGTAATAAAATAGCTGTTATTGGTGGTCTCGATCTTTTTGAACAACCCTGATACAACCGCATCGTTTTCATAACCCGCCGGGAAGTTGGTGAATTTGCCATAGAGCACCGGCAATTCAACGGGCTCGTCGAAAATACTTAGTTGCAGCTTGCTTTTGCATTCAATACTCAGCAGATAATTGATCTCGCGCACGTTATCCTTATAAGGACTCTCGATACTGAGGTTCTTTTGGTAATGCGCCAGCATTTTCAGGATATTCTTGCAGGCATCTATATAGTGGTTGTATTGCTCGTCGCCCGCATAAACGTGCTCGTAAAGCAGCTCTTTAGTGAGCTCAATACCTATAAAATGGAGAAAACTATTTGTAATACTGATAGCCTCTTTCCGCTCAATTTCGGGAAAGGTGGCGTAATGATTGACGAAACCGTGCGGATAATCATCAGGATAAAACTCACTGTCTTTCTGATAATAAAGCTGGCGGGCATAGCTGTCGTTAAACTTACCGGTAAGTGGGTCGACCAAGGGCGATAGTTTAAAATTTTCAACCCATCTTTTCTCAGTTTGCCTGTGATCTGCCATAAAAGCAAATATATAATATTGCTAATATGGTTAGCAATATATTTTTAAACAGGTTTGAATTTGTTGGTGTAAAGTATCCTGAATCCGACAGAAGATATGAGGCATACTCCGCCCAATATCCACCACAGTGTACTGAACCCGCCCATGGTAATAAGGTAGCCGCCAAGTGTGGGTGCAAGTACCTGCGCTACCGACCAGGCCATGGTATATAAGGCGGCATATTGGCCGCGGTTATAGTCGTTAGTACGTACTATCCAGAAGGCGTTCATAAACGGCATGCTCATCATTTCGCCAAGCGTGATAAACAGCATGGCAATAACGCCGGATAACACAACAGCGGGCATTTTATTCAGCAGTACAAACCCAAGTCCGACCAAAAGGATACCGATACTGATGTACCTTAGCGGATGCCGCCGGCCTTCGAGGTTATGGATTAAAACCATCTCGATAATGCAGATCAATATGCCATTCATCGCCATCAGCGAACCTATAACGCGCTCGCTAAAGTGCCATATAGTTTTGTAAAACAGCGGCTGCATGGTAAAAAGCTGGAAGAAACAGGTAGCATACAATATTACCAGCACAATAAAAACTATATAAATGCCATCAGTATATGCTGATGACGGCCCCTGGTGCTCAACCGGTTTCTTTGCCGGTTTACTAATGCTTGAGCGAGGAATTAAACGCAAAAGCATTATTGCAGCGATGATATTGGTACAGCCATCCACCCAAAAAAGCAAATGATAATTGATAGAGGCCAGCAATCCGCCTAAAGCGCCGCCAACTGCCCAGCCGAGGTTGATGGCCAGTCGGTTAAGCGAGTAGGAGCGGGTTTTATTTTCGTCAGTGCTATAATAGGCAATAGCTGTGGAGTTTGCGGGGCGGAAGGATTCGTTACAGCAGGCCAGTATAAACGAGCCGATACAAACCGTCCAGAAGGAGTGCTGGTAACTTAATGCAAGAAAAAACAGTC
>JBQCIS010000156.1:0-4240 GCA_051953515.1 Mucilaginibacter sp. | reverse complement strand
AGTGCTCTTTTACGTGCTGGCTTTTATCGCGCTCGGCTCGGCTATATTTGTGGCAGCTTCTAAAAACCTGGTGCGTTCCATCTTCATGTTTTTTATAACACTGTTCGCGCTGGCGGGCCTGTATGTAATTTCTCTGGCAGATTTCGTGGCGATAACCCAGATTGTGGTATATGTTGGCGGTATCCTGGTGCTCATCCTGTTCGCGTTTATGCTTTCGGGACGTGAGGCGTTAAGCGCTTTGCGGGAACATGATAAGTCGTTTTTAAGTGCGAATAAGATTATCTCTTTCATTCTGGCGACCGTTTTTTTTGTTGCGCTGGTGGAGATGATCCTGAAGATAAGCCCCGAAAACCTGGAATGGATCAAAAAGGCCACTGCCAATAATATGCAAATCCCGCCGGATGCAAACATGACCGACAATATTGGCATCAACCTCATGACGCGTTACCTGCTGCCCTTCGAGGTGGTTTCAATATTGCTGATGATGGCACTGATCGGTGCCGCGCATCTGTCGAGAAAGGAGCGTGTGCAATGATATCGCTAACCGATTACATGCTGGTAGGCGCCGGGCTGTTTTGCGTGGGAATATTCATCGTACTATCCAAACGCAACGCCATACAGGTACTCATCGGCATAGAACTGATGCTGAATGCCGCTATATTAAACATGGTGGCTTTCGGTCGGTATGACAAGTTTGGTAATAGCGGGCAAATGTTTGCTCTGTTTGCCATCGTATTGGCTGCCGCGACAACCGCCGTGGCGCTGGCTATTATTTTAAATGTTTATCGTCGTTTTAAAACCATCGATCCTAATAAGGTTGATAAATTAAGGGATTAAGGCAATGAAACCAATCACCATCATATTGTGCCTGTTACTGGCTGTGTGTATTAAAGCATCAGCACAGGACGCATTGTATATTGTTGATGGAAAGGTATCAAATGCTAATGTTAAACCTTCTGAAATCCTTACAGTCAGCATTTTGGATAGCACAAAATTAGATTCTCTTAATTGGAAGCATTACAAATATGGCGTGACCATTATCGTAACTAAACGAGGTGCGATACAATCATACCAGCATAAATTAGCTGCGCTCAATAAAAAATATAAAGATTACCTCAATCAAAAACATGGCGACGACAGTAACCTGGCCTATGTGCTCAATAACAACATACTTAACCTGAAGCGAAAAAGCTCCCTTGACGAGTTATATGAGCTCAAGCCGGACGATATTAAATCGGTAACTTTTAAAAAAGACGCACATTTCACCACCGACGCTACCGTCGTTATCTCAACTAAGGAATAATTGGATCAACTTTTACCATATCAGCACCCACAGGTTGTTATTTACTACGCATTAGGCGCGGTATTGCTGCCCTTTATGGCTTTTTTGGTAAATGCCTGCCTGCCGGGGCGTACCAATAAGCTAAGCGGCTGGATATCTACTTCTGCTATATTGGTCAGCGCTGTTTTGGCGGGTATTGTATTTGTTGATGTGTGGAATAAACCATTGATACAATCACAAGTGTTGTGTTTTACTATCGTGGCGTCTAAAATATACGCGGGTGTATTCATGAACAATCTTTCGGTATTAATGCTGTTGCTGGTTTGCGTTATTGCATTGCCGGTGCACGTGTACTCCACCGCCTACATGGGGCACGATGTACGCTACAAGCGCTATTTTACTTACCTCAGCCTGTTTTGCTTTAGCATGCTGGCGTTGGTGGTGGTAGATAATCTGTTCCTGTTTTATGCCTTCTGGGAGTTGGTGGGTTTCTCGTCCTACCTGCTTATTGGTTTTTGGTTCTCGAAAGAAAAAGCAGTTAAAGCCAACAAAAAAGCATTCTTAATGAACCGCATTGGTGATATCGGACTACTGGTCGCTATCATCATCCTCTTTACCATGTACCACACGGCGGATATCGGTACGATATTCAATCGCCTCAGTAATCTCTCCACCATACAAAACGGCGTTTGGTTCCTCAGCACAAATGCAACACCCGATGTAACCGGGGCGTTCGCATTAACCAATCATGCGCTGTGGCTGCCTGCCGTTTGGCAGTATGTAGCTTTCGCGGGTATATTTTTAGCAGTTGTAGCTAAGTCGGCCCAGTTTCCGCTGCATACCTGGTTGCCTGATGCAATGGAGGGCCCCACATCTGTTTCGGCGCTTATCCATGCCGCAACAATGGTTGCCGCCGGCGTATTCCTGCTGGGCAGGGCGTACCCCATGTTCACCTCGGCAGAGTTGGATATTCTTGCGGGTGTTGGTTGTTTTACCGCTTTTATGGCAGCTACCATCGCGCTTACGCAGAATGACCTGAAACGGATCCTGGCTTATTCCACCATTTCGCAATTGGGCTACATGGTAATGGCGATGGGTATCGGCGCTTATGCATCGTCGCTGTTTCACCTGGCTACACACGCGTTTTTTAAATGTTTACTGTTTTTGGTGGCAGGTTCTGTTATTCACCAGATGCAGCATATTAAGGATGAAAACAAGCTGGATGTCGACCCGCAAAATATCCTGCACATGGGCGGCCTGCGCAAATGGATGCCGGTAACATTTATTGCCGCCGTTATTGGCGCGATGGCTTTAACGGGCTTGCCGTTTACATCCGGTTATCTGTCAAAAGACGGTATCATCGTGCAGGCTTTTGAATGGTCGGACGGGAAGGGCCTGGGTTACCGCATTGTACCTGTCGGCGCTTTGGTTACGGGCTTGCTGACGGCATTTTACGTAAGCCGGCTCATTGTAAAAGTATTTTTCGGCGAATTCAGGCTGCTGAAAGCCAATCCGCATATCAAATTCCATTGCGAGGATGGCAGCTGGCAGTATAAATTGCCATTGGCATTTCTTTCCGCTTGCAGTTTGTTCGTGTTGTTCTCGTGGAACCCGCTTATTTATGAAAATAGCTGGATACTAAAAGGTTTCGGTGCCGGCAGCGCGCTGGAAAGGGTGAATATCTATCATTCCATTATTCCCATAGCGGCCAACATCCTCAATATTCTGGTTATTTACTGGGCTTACGCCATTTATTATAAACGAAACACTTTTTCGTTCCCGCAAACTACGTTCTGGTTCAGGTTATCCTATAACGAATGGTATTTCGACAGGTTTTATCATAATGCCATTGTTCAACCTGTGTTGGCGCTAACCCGCTTTGCATCCTGGTTTGATAAAAATATAATAGATGGCTTTATCCACCTGCTGAAAGGCATCATCCTCAGCCTTTCGAAATTAACAGCATGGACGGACAAGCATATCATAGATGGATTTTTACATTTATTAGTTTCAATTGTGCAGGGTATAGGCAATTTTGTACGCAATTTCCAGAGCGGTAAAATACAGTATTACCTGTTTAGTATGCTGGCCATTTTGCTGGCCCTGTTTATTTTATATTTAATTTAGAAGTGAGATTTTAGATATGAGATTTGAGACAAATACATTTTTGCTGAGCGATCAAGGCTTTTACAATCCCCTCTCGAGCGGGGGGGCGGTCGGCCGTGCGCCTGTAGGGGTGTGTCTCAACGTTAGGCAAGGTTTGTTAAACACACCCCTGCCTTTGCGCTCTATCCAATACACCCCCTCTCTCCGTAAGGAGTCCTTCGGACAAGAGGGGATTTGCGCAGGCTGCCGCACATTCGTCTCACATCTCAAATCTCACATCTCAAATCTCAAGTCTCAACAATGCTAAGCTTACTTATATTTTCACCCATTCTGTTCGGCTTGATCATTGCCATACTGCCATCATCGTTGAGGGCGAGCTTTAAGTATATTACTTTGCTGGCCACACTTTTGCAACTGGCTATTAGTATATGGCTGTACCTTAATTTTAAAACGGGTGCCGGTTTTGCCGGCGTTAACCACGAGGCACAGTTCCAGTTCGTGCAAAAGCTGCACTGGATCAACCTCGACCTTGGCTCATTCGGCAGGATGCAGGCGGATTACTTTGTGGGGATAGATGGCTTGTCCATCGGTCTGCTGGTCATGACATCGCTGGTAATGGTGGTAGCAGCCTTGTCGTCGTGGGAGATCAATAGCAATTTAAAAGGTTTTTTTACGCTGTTTCTTTTGCTGGATATGGCGCTGATGGGCGTTTTCTGCTCGCTGGATTTCTTCCTGTTCTATATATTTTATGAGCTGATGCTGCTGCCGCTTTATTTCCTGATTGGGATGTGGGGCGGTGCTCGGCGTGAATATGCGGCCATTAAATTCTTCCTGTATACATTGTTTGGTTAG